>USBA01000030.1 GCA_900552735.1 uncultured Collinsella sp.
GCCATGGCCTTATCTTGCAGGCTTTCAAGCTGTTGCAGGGCCTCGGATAGGCCTGTTTCGGTCCTGTTGATCATGCAATAGGTGCTCATCGTGTGCCTAAGGCTGTGTGTCAGGCGTTCGGCATCTGTTGTGGCAATGCCGTACTGGGGGAGGGTGATATCCGCCTTCAGGGCTGCCTCAGGCTCCTTCTGCGCTGCAAGGGCTGCCGATGCGCCCGCGACGCGCCCGAACACGATGCCGTTGGCGCTTGACAAGCCACCAATGCGGTCGGCGCCGTGCATGCCGCCTGTCGCCTCGCCGCAAGCGTAGAGGCCCTCAACGCCCGTGTGCGCGGTCTTATCGATCTTGATGCCGCCGTTAGCGGCGTGGGCATACATCGCAACGCGCATCTCGTCGGTCGGCGCGATGCCGTGCTCGTCTTGCAGCCAGGTGGCAAAGGTCTGCACAAACTCTGGGACATCCTCGCGGGGGAAGTCGTAGTGGAGTGCCAGGCCTTCGGCACCTGCCTGTTCGATGACGAGATCGATAGCGCGGGAGGCCAAGCGTGACGTGAAGGGACCATATCCAGAGCGCTGCTCGAGCAGGTCGTCCAGCTTGTCGTCGGCAATATCTACCGGCTGGTCTACATGCACGTAGCGCCAGGTTTTCTCGTTGAAGACCAAGTTACGCCTGGGCTCGATGAAGCCAGGCATCATCTGCATGAACTCTATATTAGTAAGTGTTGCGCCGTGCGCCAGTGCGATGGCCTGCGAGGAGCTGAGCACATCAGCCGACGTAAGGCTGCGCTCGAACAGGCCGCCTGTGCCACCGGCTGCGATGATCGTGGCCTTGGCAGCAAAGGGCACGATTCGATTTTCGGTAAGGTCGTAGAGTACGGTTCCGGTTATTCTGCCGTTCGTGTCCTCAACAAGGTCGATAAGCTCATGGCGGGGGAGCAGGCAAATGCCGAGCGACTCGATCCAGGTCGTCAGAGCGTCCTCAAGGGGCTTGCGGGTGAGGCCGCGCCACATGCGCGTCTTGTGGTCAAAGCAGGGGATAAATTGCTTTTGTTGAGCACTCTTGGCGCTTTGCGGACGCTGGAGCTCAACGCCCAGGTCTTGCTCGAGCCAGTCAATCGCTTGGGGAATGCCGTGGACGAACGTTTGGACGAGTTCGGGGTCGGCAACGCCGCCGCCGACGGCCAGGATGGTGTCGATGAGGTCCTGCTCGTCGTCTTCGTCGACGGGACCGATGAGGCCGAGGCCCCAGGTACCCAGGAAGAAGCTCGATCCACTCATGGTCTTGCCGGCGCTTGCCACAGTGACGGTTGCACCCGTGCGTGCCGCTTCGATGGCGGCACAAAGGCCCGCAATGCCAGATCCAATTACCAGTACATCAGTCGATTCCATCGGATTCCTTTCTCGTCCGGCGCATTGTCGCACGGGTGATCGGCAATGGGGCCGCAAAGACCCGGCAAATCGGTAAAGGGCAAATATGGCAGGTGGGCGTCATGGACGCTCTGACGCTCCATCTCATCACATCTTGCATTTCGCCCCAGCTGATATATCGGCATTAGCTACCCTGCGCCAGCGCAAACAAAAAGAGCCGCTACCCGGGGGGTTAACGGCTCCAAAGCTCAACTATCTGAGCATCGCGCGGGCGCGATTAGGCCTTGAGGGCCTCCTCGACGGCGACAGCGCAGGCGACGGTGGCACCGACCATGGGGTTGTTGCCCATGCCGATGAGGCCCATCATGTCGACGTGCGCAGGCACGGAGGAAGAACCGGCGAACTGGGCGTCGGAGTGCATACGGCCCATGGTGTCGGTCATGCCGTAAGAGGCAGGGCCGGCGCCCATGTTGTCCGGGTGCAGGGTACGGCCAGTGCCGCCACCAGAAGCGACGGAGAAGTACTTCTTGCCAGCCTCGAGGCGCTCCTTCTTGTAGGTGCCAGCGACGGGGTGCTGGAAGCGGGTGGGGTTGGTGGAGTTACCGGTGATCGAGATGTCGACGTTCTCGTGCCACATGATGGCAACGCCCTCGCGGACGTCGTCGGAGCCGTAGCAGTTAACGGCAGCGCGGGGACCATCGGAGTAGGGGATGGTCTCGACGACCTTGAGCTCGCCCGTGTAGTAGTCGAACTGGGTCTTCACATAGGTGAAGCCGTTGATACGGGCGATGATCTGGGCGGCGTCCTTGCCCAGACCGTTGAGGATAACGCGCAGCGGCTTCTTGCGAGCCTTGTTGGCGTTCAGAGCCAGGCCGATAGCGCCCTCGGCGGCAGCGAAGGACTCGTGGCCGGCTAGGAAGGCGAAGCACTCGGTGTCGTCGGAGAGCAGCATAGCGCCCAGGTTGCCGTGGCCCAGACCGACCTTGCGGTCCTCGGCGACGGAGCCGGGAACGGTGAAGGCCTGGATGCCCTCGCCGATGATGGCGGCAGCCTCAGAAGCGGACTTGGCGCCACGCTTGACAGCGAGAGCGCAGCCGAGGGTGTAGGCCCACTCGGCGTTCTGGAAGGCGATGGACTGGGTGTTGTTGACGATCTCACGCGGGTTGAAGCCCTTGTCGGTGCAGATCTGCAGAGCTTCCTCGAGGGAGGCGATGCCGTTGTCGGCGAGGCACTTGTTGATCTTGTCAGCGCGGCGCTCGTAACCTTCGAACGTAACAGTCATAGTTATTTCCCTCCCTTTCTACTCGTGAACCGGGAACACGCTGGCGACGGAGTGAGTCTCCTCGTCGGTGCGCGGGTCGATGTACTTGGCAGCGTTCTCCCACTGACCATAGTGGCCCATAGCGCCAGCGATGGCCTCCTCGGGGGTCTTGCCGGCCTTGACGGCGTCGGTGAACTTGCCGAGGTTCAGGAACTCGAATGCGATGATCTCGTTCTTGTCGTTGAGGGCCATGCGGGTGACGTAGCCCTGAGCGAGCTCGAGGTAACGAGCGCCCTTGGCCTTGGTGCCGAACATGGTGCCGACCTGAGAGCGAAGGCCCTTGCCGAGGTCGTCGAGGGAGGCGCCCACGGGCAGGCCGCCCTCGGAGAACGCGGTCTGGCTGCGGCCGTAAACGATCTGCAGGAAGATCTCGCGCATAGCAACGTTGATGGCGTCGCAGACGAGGTCGGTGTTGAGGGCCTCGAGGATGGTCTTGCCGGGAAGGATCTCGGAAGCCATGGCGGCGGAGTGGGTCATGCCCGAGCAGCCGATGGTCTCAACGAGGGCCTCCTCGATGATGCCGTCCTTGACGTTCAGCGTGAGCTTGCAGGCGCCCTGCTGAGGTGCGCACCAACCCACACCGTGCGTAAGACCGGAGATGTCGGAAATCTCCTTAGCCTGGACCCACTTGCCCTCCTCGGGGATGGGTGCGGGGCCGTGGTATGCACCCTTGGCAACGGGGCACATGTTCTCCACTTCCTGTGAGTACTGCATGCCTCTCCTCTCTATCGTGTTGGCGTCCCGTCTGGGGGTCGTGGCTGGCGATTGCCGGGCGACCCTTCGAAAGGGACATGACATGCAGCCCCTATAATACCGCGAAATGCACGGAATATTCGGCGAACGGCTCAGTTTTCGTAGCGAGAAGCGCGGAACTTTCAATTGAAACGATTTAACTAAACTGTTTGTGGTTGTGCGGTCCGTTGAAGGAGCTCGGTTGTGGTCAAGCTTTTGGCAAGACAGCGTTGCTTGACCTGTGGCTATATTGCCGTTCGCCATCGGTTTGCCGCCTTTTACCGTCGACGGGTGCCATTTTGCGTGAATGTTTTGATGGCACGTTTCAATCGTGATGTATTGGATGGTAAGCAGATCCCGGCGAAGGGAGCGCCATGCAGCGCGTTTGGAAAACGATCACCGGTTTTTACCATGTTTGTGCCCGCGGTATGGGCGGGCAGTTGATCTTTGAGAGCGACGAGGACCGGTGGGAGTTTTTGGAACTGATGCGCGACTGCTGCCGCGATGCCCAGGTGACGATTGTGGCGTGGTGTCTCATGAGTGACTACGTGGATCTGGTGCTTTTGGATTACGAGGACAAAATGAGCGCTGCTATGCAGCGGCTACTGTTGACGTATGCTCGTCGGTTCAATAAGCGTACCGGGCGCGCGGGCTGCCTATTTCGTGAGCGTTTTGAGCGCCGCTCGCTCGATACCGACTGGCAGGTGGTGGAGGCTATTCGCTCCGTGTACGCTAATCCGCAGGAGGCGGGCATTAGCCTAATCGAGCGTTATCCCTGGAGCGGCTTTGCGGAGCATCTGCGCGCTTACGACAGTGATGCGGCAGATGTCACGAGGGGATTTTCCGATCCTTCTTGTGCGCTTGAGCTATTTGGTTCTGCCGAGGGCTTTATTGCCTATTCGCTCGCGATGCCCGACGGCGGCGAACCGGTGCTGTGCGATATGAAAGAGACGGAGTGGGAACGCCACGCCTTTGCCGAAGAGCCTCGGGGCTCCGCTCCACGGGGTTAAAGCCGCACCGCCGGCGCGGCGCGATGCCGTTATCGTTGGATTGCGCGATGCCGGATTTACGGTGCGTCAGATTGAGCACTATACCGGGATTGGCAAAAGTACGGTTTCTCGTATTGTGCGGACCCGCACGGGGACGGCGATGCGGGCTGGCGGAAACGTGATGTAGGGCTGCCTGTGCACCGCGGCTGGGGTCGTTCATGCGCCGCAACCTGCGTTCTAAATGCTTGGTACGCTGACTGCACTTCTTGATATGCATAGAACGATTGCCGTCTTGCATAAAAATACGGCTCAGTCCGGTTTTACCCGCGCCTACCCCCGTCCACACCGTGCAAAAAGCGGAGTTTTCAGCATCGTGGTGCTGTCGGCACCGCCGTAATCTTGAAATATATGGGTCCCGAAGCCATTTATGCCTGCCGATGTGCCTCCAAAGCGCATGCTTGTGACCCCTGAGACCACTATGCTTGTTCTAAAACGATATAAAAGGGTGCCTGGAGACGTTGATTAACGCTTTCAATGCGTATACACGCAACTTGGCGTGCTGAAAACTCGCAAAAATGCACGCCGCACCCTATGGGACCCGTCTGTGGCGGGCGCGAAGCGAACCGGAGCCCAGCAGGACGGGGCATGGGGCGTTGCTTGGGGTGCCCGTGGCTCTGTCGCTAGCCGTTGGCACTGTGGAAAACGTCCGTGTTTGCGGCTGGCTGTTCGGTAAATGACAGGGCGAGCGCCGGACGCGCGAACTTTGTGTGTCCGAGGCGTTATGAAAAAGCCGAGCCGCCCGTATTGGGCGGCTCGGCAATCAAACCCTTTGATCTGGGGCATCCGCTTCTGGCTAGTTTACCCTTCGAGCATACCGTCGAGGGTGCGCCAGGCGAGCTCGGCGCATTTGACGCGGGCGGGCATGTGCGAGATGTCCTGGAGCTGGGCGGCCTCGTCCAGGTCTTCCAGGTCTTCCTCGGAGAGCTGCTCGCCACGGATCATGGCGAGGAAAAGCCCTGCCAGACGACGAGCCTCCTCGACCGTCTCGCCGGTGATGAGATCGGCCATGATGTCGGCGCTGGCCTGGCTGATGGCACAACCGTGACCGGTAAAGGAGGCCTCCTCGATCACGCCGTTTTCGACACGCAGCTGCAAGGTGAGCTCGTCGCCGCAGCTGGGGTTGATGCCGTCGTGCTCGTGCGTGGGGGCATCCATCTCGTACTTATAGTCGGGATGCGAGTTGTGCTCCATAAACGTGGTGGAGGTGTACAGATTACCCATTGAACGTGCTCCAAACGTGATGCAGGCCGGCGATAAACTTGTCGATATCGGCCTTGTCGTTGTAGAAAGCCACGCTGGCGCGGCAGCAGGCAAGGTTCTCGACGCCTAGCCAGGTGAGCAACGGCTGCGCGCAGTGGTGACCGGCGCGGATGCAGACACCGTCCATATCCATGATGCTCGCGACATCGTGCGGGTGGATGCCCTTGACGTTAAAGCTGACGACGCCGTGGTGGTTGTCCCAATAGATGGAGCCGATGATCTGGACAAAGTCGAGCTGCATGAGCTCGCCCATCAGGTAGTGGACGAGTGCCTTCTCACGGGTCTGGATGTTTTCGTAGCCTACCGTGTTGACCAGGTAGTCAAGCGCCGCGCCCGTGGCGAAGATGCCGGCGGCGTCCTGCGTGCCGGCCTCGAACTTCTCGGGGACGGGCGCCCAGACGGCGTCCTGCTCGGTGACCGAGTCGATCATCTCGCCGCCGGTGAGCATGGGCGGCATGGCGTTGAGCAGGTCCATCTTGCCCCACAGCACGCCGATGCCCATGGGGCCCATGGCCTTGTGCGCGCTAAAGGCAAAGAAGTCGGCGCCCAGATCGGCCACATCGACCGGCATGTGCGGCAGCGACTGCGCGCCGTCGACGACCAGATAGCCGCCGTACTTGTGCACGAGCTTGCCGAGATTCTTGACCGGGTTCTCGACGCCCAGGACGTTAGAGACCTGACCCACAGCCAAGATCTTGGTCTTGGGGCCCACCTTGGACAGAACCTCCTCGGTCGTGAGCTGACCGGTCTTGGTGGGGTAGAGGTAGACGAGCTTGGCGCCGGTCTCGCGGCAGACCTGCTGCCACGGGATCAGGTTAGAGTGGTGCTCCATGATGGTGATGACGACCTCGTCGCCCGGCTCGAGGACCGTGGGCGCAAAGCTCTTGGCGACCAGGTTGAGCGACTCGCTCGTGTTGCGGGTGAAGACGACCTCGTTGGCCTGGGGGGCGCCGATGACGTCGGCGATCTGCTGGCGCACCTTCGCGATGGCCTCGGTGGCCTCGACGGACAGCGAGTACAGGCCACGCAGGGGGTTGGCGTTCATGCGCTGGTAGAAGTCGCGCTCGGCGTCGAGCACGCAGGCGGGACGCTGCGCGGTGGCGGCGCTATCGAGGAAGGCGATCTCGGGGTGCTGCTGGAACAGCGGGAACTGCGCCTTGTAGGGGTTGGTCTCGATGTCGACGGTAGGCCAGCCGCGCGAGGCCTCGTCGCTGGCGTCGAGCTCCATAGGCTCCGGTGCGGTACAGGTGTCGCATTTAACGTGCTCGGTGTCGATCATGCGAGCTCCTCCTCAAAGTTGTCGATCAGGTTATTGCCCAAGCGGACGACGGCAGCGCGGGTGCGCTCGTCAGTGGCGGAAAGCGCGGCGTCCTCCAGCTTGGCGCGGATGAACAGGTCCTCGGCGGCGTTTTGGTCAAGGCCGCGGCAGGCGAGATAGAACAGCTGCTCGTCACGGACGTGACCGATGGTGGCGCCGTGGTTGCCGGCAACGTCATCCTCGTCGCAGAGGATGACGGGGACGGTCTTATTGTCGACGCCCTTGTTGGCCAAAAGCACCGTCTCGCGCTCGGTGCCGGTTGCACCCTTGCAGCCGTGCACGAGGTCGATGGTGCCGCGGTAGACCTTCTTGGACGTGCCGGTCAGCACACCGTTGGCGTCGATCTCGCACTCGGTCTTGCGACCGCGGTGGCGCAGCTCGTAGTTAAAGTCGCGCACCTGCTCGCGGGCGCCAAGGTAATCGGTATCGATCGTTACCTTGGCGGTGTCGCCCAGCAGGTCGCCGGCAAGGCCGGTGGCGCTGGCACCGGCACCCAGGACGGTGTGCTGCACGTTGACGCGCGCGCCCTCGTCCAGGAACAGACCGGTGTCGTCGAGCGCGATCCAGCTGTCATCGAGCGTCTGCGTGCAGGTTACGTTGACGGTGGCGTACTCGTGAGCGCACACGCGCAACACGGAGCCCACGACGCCTTGGCCGTTGACGGGGGAGTCCAGGGCGATCTGCAGGTCGAGCGTTGCCTGCGGACGGGCGACGACATCGATAGCGGCGATGGCCGCGGCGGCGTCGACACCGCTCACGCGCACGGTAACCGTGGCGCGTCCGTACGCGGGCACATCGATGACGACGCGCTTGGTGGCGTGATCGGCCAGATAGGTGTAGGCGGCCTCGCCCATGCCGGTCTCGAAGGCCTCAGCGGGGGAGAGCTCCTCTTCGAGCTTGATGGCGCCGGCCTGGTAGACGGAGGTTGCGGGCACGTCGAGCTCAGTCTCGGGTGTGATGCGGGCGCGGTCGGCGGCGTCGCCGGGGGCGGAGGCGCGGCGCTCGGGGAAGCGCTCGGCCATGGCCTCCATGGCGGCGTTAAACGCGTCGGCCGTGCCAGCAAACTGCTCATCCAGCCCCTCGACCTCAACGGCCTCGGCGGGAGCGGCGGCAAGTTCGTCCGAAAGCTCAAGCTTGGTCTGGTTCATCTTGAGCCAACCCCAAGTGGCGGCCGGCATAGCGTTGACCTGCTCGAGCGTGGTGGCAGCGGTGTTGGTTTCCTGTTTCATTATCCGATCGCTCCTTCCATCTCGAGCTTGATCAGGTTGTTCATCTCGACGGCATACTCAAGCGGCAGCTCCTTGGAGACCGGGTTGGCAAAGCCGTTGACGATCATGGTGCGGGCCTCTTCTTCCGAGATGCCGCGGCTCATCAGGTAGAACACCTTGTCGTCTCCGATACGGCCGATGGTGGCCTCGTGGCCGATGTCGACGTTCTTGGCGCGGATGTCCATGGCGGGGATGGTGTCTGAGCGGCTCTGGTCGTCGAGCATCAGCGACTGGCAGCTCACGGTTGCCTTGGAGCCCTCGGCCTTGGGCGTGGCCACGATGGAGCTGCGGAAGGTCTGGATGCCGCCGCTCTTGGAGATGCCCTTGGTCTCGACGGTTGCCGATGTCTCAGGTGCGTTGAGCACGACCTTGCAGCCGGTGTCGAGGTTCTGGCCGGCGCCGGCAAAGGTGATGCCGGTAAAGCTCGAGCGGGCGCGGCGGCCGTTGAGTACGCTCATGGGGTAGAGGTAGCCCACGTGGCTGCCGAAGGAGCCGCTGATCCACTCGATGTCGCCGTCCTCGTCCACGCGCGCACGCTTGGTGTTGAGGTTGTACATGTTTTTGGACCAGTTCTCGATGGTCGAGTAGCGCAGGTGCGCGCGCTTGCCCACAAAGAGCTCAACAGCGCCGGCGTGGAGGTTTGCTACGTTGTACTTGGGCGCGGAGCAGCCCTCGATAAAGTGCAGGTCGGCATCGTCCTCAACGATGATGAGCGTGTGCTCAAACTGGCCGGCGCCCTTGGCGTTGAGGCGGAAGTAGCTCTGCAGCGGAAAATCGAGCTTGGTGCCCTTGGGCACGTAGACAAACGAGCCGCCCGACCACACGGCACCGTGCAGGGCCGCAAACTTGTGGTCGGTGGGCGGGATGAGCGTCATAAACTTCTCGTGGATGAGCGGCTCCCACTGCGGATCGTGCAGGGCCTCCTCAATGCCGGAGTAGACGATGCCCATCTTGGACGCGGTGTCCTGCATGTTGTGGTAGACGAGCTCGGAGTCGTACTGCGCGCCGACGCCCGCCAGGTAGCTGCGCTCGGCCTCGGGGATGCCCAGGCGCTCAAAGGTGCTCTTGATGTCGTCGGGCACCGACTCCCAGTCGTGCTTTTGGTCGGTGTTGGGCTTGACGTAGGTGACGATGTTGTCCATGTCCAGGCCCTCGATGGAGGGACCCCACGTCGGGTCGGGAAAACGATTGAATATCTCGAGGGACTTTAAGCGCAGGTCGAGCATCCACTGCGGCTCGTCCTTCTTGGCGCTGATCTCGCGCACGATGTCGGGCGTGATGCCAGCGTCGAGGCGCTCGAATCCCTCCTCGCCATAGGTGAAGTCGTAGAGGCTGCGGTCGATGTCCGCGACCTCGGTGCGGTTCTTGGTCATTGCGTCGCCCCTTTACGCCTGCTGCTCTGCAGCGGCGGCCTCGGCCTGGGCGCGCTGCTCGGCGGCCTCGCGCTCGAAGGTCTCAAAACCGTTCTTGTCGATCCAGGGGATCAACGAGGCGTCGTCCTCGCGCACGATGTGGCCCTTGACCATAACGTGGACGCGGTCGACATCCAGGTGCTCCAGGATGCGCGTGTTGTGCGTGATGATGAGCATGGAGCCGTCGCAGCTCTTGCGGTAGGCGTCCATGCCGTGGCTGACGGTGGACAGGGCGTCAACGTCCAGACCGGAGTCGGTTTCGTCCAGGATGGCGAGCTTGGGCTGCAGCAGCAGAAGCTGGAGCATCTCGACCTTCTTTTTCTCGCCGCCCGAGAAACCTACGCCCAGCTCGCGGTTGAGGTAGGCGGTATCCATGTTGAGCTCGGCCGCGAGCTCCTTGACGCGACGGCGGAATTCCTTGCCCTTCATCTCCAGGCCGGGGCGGCCGGCGATGCTGGCGCGCAAAAAGCTCGACAGCGGCACGCCGGGGATCTCGACCGGTGCCTGGAAGCTCAGGAACAGGCCGGCGCGCGAGCGCTTGTCGGTGGTGAGCTCGGTGATGTCCTGGCCGTCAAAGACGATGCGGCCGTCATTGACGGTATAGACGGGGTCGCCCATGACCAGGTGGCCGAGGGTGGACTTGCCGGCGCCGTTGGGTCCCATCAGCACGTGGGTCTCGCCGGCGGCGACGTTGAGGTTGACGTTGTGGAGGATGGTCTTCTCGTCCACGGAGGCGGTCAGACCTTCGATGGAAAGCAGCGGATTTGCGCTCATGCTGTCCCTCTCTGTATATGGCGTACTCATAGGTGTACTAAACCCTAGGAATCTTCTCGGAATAAAGTTACTATGGGTTCGGCGTTAGTCAAGGGAAAACCCGACTAATCCACTCGACTTTTTAGATGTGGGACATAATAATCAGGTTTGTTTGCCCCGCGTGCATAAGATTTGGGATAAATAAGCCTGGTATTTTGTCCCGGTAACGATGAGAGGGTAGGTATGCTCATTTCTTCTAAGGGCCGCTATGCCCTCCGACTGATGATCTATATCGCAGCGCTTGGTGACGTCGAGGGCAAGATTGCCCTGCGCGAGGTCGCCGACCGCGAGCATATCTCGCAAAAGTATTTGGAGCAGCTGGTGCGTCCGCTTATGAAGGCGGGCCTGCTTAAGAGCGTGCGCGGCAAGGGCGGCGGCTACATGATGGCCAAGGACCCCGCCGAGGTGCGTGCCGGCGACATCCTGCGTACCGTCGAGGGCAGCACGGCTCCGGTGGCGTGCGATGGCATCGACAACAGCTGTACCCGCAGCGACCTTTGCTCGACCGTCAAGTTCTGGCGCGGGTTGGACGACGCGATCGAAAAGTACGTCGACGGTGTGACGTTGGCCGACCTAGCCGCCGTCCCCGAGATCAACTTTGACATTAAGCTGTAGGGCTGCAAATGGCATCTCTCGACAAGGTGTATAAGCAAATTGAAGTTTTTGCTCGGGAATGTGACGCCGATAAGGTTGTGCTGTTTGGTTCCCGTGCTCGAGGCGACAACTTGCCTAAGAGCGATATTGATATTGCTGTAGCAGGTTGCCGGGATTTCGGCCGTTTCTCATATTTGATTGAGGAGCGTCTTGATACTCTTTTAGATGTAGACGTCGTCAATCTCGATGAGCTCGCATCGCAGTCGTTGCTCGATGAAATAGCTAGGGATGGTGTGGTCCTGTATGAAAAAATATGAGAACTTTGCCAGCGCTTTGGCGAATCTTGAGGATGCGCCCAATCAGGATCTCAATAATGATTTTGTTCAGAGTGGATTGATTAATAAGTTCAATCTTCAATTTGAACTGAGCTGGAAGCTCCTTAAGCGTCTGCTCGAGTATGAGGGTGCCACGCTTGCCGCGTCGGGGTCTCCTCGTGCCATCTTGAAGGAGGCCTACCGATTCTACGACTTTATTGATGAGGCAGCCTGGCTAGATATGCTCAGAGACCGCAATACGAACGTCCATATCTATGACAATAAGCTCGCTCAAGATTTGATTCAGCGCATCTTGAACGCCTATATTCCCGCTTTCTGCCAGTTGAGAGACGGACTGATGGAGCGTTACGGCGAGCTTCTGATGGCGCCCGACGACCAGTTTGTTTAATTCCTTAAGATTTCGCGGAGGGTAGTTGCCGTTTACCGAGGGGTTGTTGTGCAACAGCGGGCGAGCTGCAATACTTAGATTCATCTTTGCAAACTGCACTTTAACTACACCAATGCAGGGAGGATCTTATGCAGCCCAAGCATTCCGCGATTGTGGCGGGCCTGACGCTGGCGCTTTCGTTTGGCGCCGTTGCCGCGCCTGTGACTGCTGTTGCCGAGGAGCCCACGCCGGGTGTTGCCTCGGATGCCACCGATATCGATAAGGGCCTTTACACCCAGCAGTCTTTTTCGGGTGTGCTGAGGTCGGTTCAGGGGGTCTCGTTTGTCAACGTGACTGCCGAGATGAAGTACTTCACCAAATACGAGAGCCACGGCAACTATAACCAGGGCTTTTCGTATGGTGACGGCTATAACGCGCTGGGCTATTACCAGTTCGATCGCCGCTGGTCGCTCATTCCGTTTATGAAGCAGGTCTATAACTACGATTCTGCCAAGTACGGCATGCTTAAGGCTGCGATCGATCGCGGCAGCGAGATTTCCAACGCGAAAAACCCCATGTATGCGAACGGCCAGCTCACCGAGCTGGGCCGCATCGCGCAGGATGCCTTCCTGGGTGCTTACAACACCGATCCGACTGAGTTCTCGGCGCTGCAGGATGCCTATGCGTACAACTCCTACTATGCGGTGACCGAGGCGTGGTTCAAGAGCGCTCTTGGCATTGACATCTCCGGCCGCGCCGACTGCGTCAAGGGCATGGTGTGGAGCATCACCAACATGTGCGGCACCGGTGGCTGCAGAGACTTCTTCCGCTGGGCAAACCTTTCCAACAGCATGACGGACCGCGAGTTTGTGACGGCGCTTTCCAACAGCGTGGTCAATAACGTGGCGACCAAGTATGCAAGCCAGCCCCAGTATCACGAGGGCTGGAAGAACCGCTACCGCAATGAGCTCAAGGATTGTCTGGTCTATATTGCCGAGGACGAGGCTGCGGCGGCAACGCCTGTGGAGCCCGTGCAGCCCGAGCCCACGCCGGCACCTTCTCCGACGCCTGATTCGAATGACGACTCGAGTGACGATGCCAACGATGACAAGATGGATGCGCCCTCGACCGATGCTGACGGCGATGGCTCTGCTGGTGGCACTGCCAACAACGGCTCTACCTCGAACGGCTCCCATTCGAATGGCTCTGCTGCGGGCGATTCGTCTTCAAGCTCTGCCGGCAATACGGACAGCGCCGCTTCTGGTTCGACCGACGCTGGTTCCTCTGACTCTTCCACTGGCTCGAGCGATTCTTCCGTCAATACTGGTTCTAGCAATGACTCTAACTCTGGCGCCGCTTCTGATTCCGGTGCTTCCAAGGACGACTCGAATAAGGCGCCGGACGCGCCCGTTACTTCGACGGACAAGAAGCCCTCTTTCGTTGTGCAGCTTGGCTACACGTTTGGTTCCTCGCTGATGGCTGGCGTAAGCAACTCGTCTCCTGACAAGAACAATTCTGATCAGGCTTCCACGGAAAAGACCGAGGCCGCAAAGGGCGACTCAAAGGACAAGGCTTCCGAGAAGGCTGAATCCGATAAGGGTCCTAGCTCTGATGAGAAGGACGAGAACAAGGACAAGACCGGGGACGGAAAGCAGCAGGGCGAGGACAGCGGTAAGGGCAACACCGATGACCAGGTCCAGGAGCAAAATGACTCCAAAACGGTGACCACCACGACCACGACGACTACAACGACCAAGTCATCTGGCGGTAACATGCCCAAGACGGGCGACCTTATCGTTATGGCGAGCCTTGCCAGCGCGAGCTTGGCTACGCTGGGTGCTACGTCTATCGTAAGTGGTAAGCAAAAGCTCGATCAGCAGAAGAAGGCTTCTGGGGAGGACGGCTCGGAGGAGTAGCCTCTTGGTTGCTAGATAACTAAAGAGTTGGGACGGGGTCCGGTGCGAATGCATCGGGCCCCGTTTTGTTGTGCAACGATTA
>USBA01000031.1 GCA_900552735.1 uncultured Collinsella sp.
ACGGGGGCGTAGCTCAGCTGGGAGAGCGCTTGACTGGCAGTCAAGAGGTCAGGGGTTCGATCCCCCTCGTCTCCACCCGAGCATTGAATGAGGCTCCAACGCAAGTTGGGGCCTTTTTTCATATAGGCACACAAGGTCAAAGGCGGCACCATGATCCTCCTGGTCGACAAGATCGAAAAAAGCTTCGGCGCGCGCGTCCTCTTTAGCGGCGCGTCCTTCCAGATCAACCCCGGCGAGCGTTTTGCGCTCGTGGGCCCCAACGGCGCCGGCAAAACCACCATGCTCAAGATCATCATGGGCATCGACAGCCCTGACGCCGGCCAGGTCCAGTACGCCAAGGACTGCCAGGTGGGCTACCTAGAGCAGGAAACCAACCTGGAGCAAAAGGACACCACCATCCTTGCCGAGGTCATGGCAGCCGCCAAGGAAATCCGCCGCATGGGCGAGCGCGCCAACGAGCTGCAGGCCCAGATCACCGAGCTCTCCGAACAGGGCAAGGACGTCGACGCACTCCTTACCGAATACGGCCAGGTCCAGGACCGCTTTGAGCACCTGGGCGGCTACGAGCTCGAGAGCAACGCTCGCAAGATCCTGTCCGGCCTGGGCTTTAAGGTCACCGACTTTGAGCGCCCGTGCTCCGAGTTCTCGGGCGGCTGGCAGATGCGCATCGCGCTGGCAAAGCTCTTCCTGCGCCACCCCGACCTGCTGCTGCTCGACGAGCCCACCAACCACCTAGACCTCGAGAGCGTCCAGTGGCTGCGCGGCTTTATTGCCAACTACGACGGCGCCGTGCTCATCGTCAGCCACGACCGCGCCTTCATGGACGCCTGCGTCGATCACGTCGCCGCGCTCGAGAACCGCCGCGTGACCACCTACACCGGCAACTACAGCAGTTACCTCAAGCAACGCGAGGACAATCTGGAGCAGATGCGCGCCAAGCGCGCCGCGCAGGAGCGCGACATCGCCCACATGCAGGTCTTCGTCGACAAGTTCCGCTACAAGCCCACCAAGGCCGCCCAGGCGCAGGAGCGCATCCGCAAGATCGAGCAGATCAAAAAGGAGCTCGTCATCCTGCCCGAGGGCCACAAGCACATCGACTTTAAGTTCCCCGACCCGCCGCGCTCCGGCGACATGGTCGTGGGGCTCGAGGGTGTATCCAAGTCCTACGGCGACAAGCACATCTACAGCGATATCGACCTCAAGCTCTACCGCGGCGAGCACGTAGCGCTCGTCGGCCCCAACGGCGCCGGCAAGTCCACCCTCATGAAGATCCTCGCCGGCCTGGAGCCGCCCACCACCGGCACCCGCGATCTGGGCACCAACGTGGGTGTGGCCTACTATGCCCAGCATGCGCTCGAGGGCATGACCGAGTCCAATACCGTCCTGCAAGAAATCGACACCGTCACGCCCAAGTGGACCGTACCGCAGCAGCGCAGCCTACTGGGAGCCTTCCTGTTTAGCGATAACGATTCAATCGAAAAGCAGGTACGCGTCCTCTCTGGTGGCGAAAAGGCGCGCCTGGCCCTGGCCAAGATGCTCGTGGCCCCCGAGGCGCTCCTGTGCCTGGACGAGCCCACCAACCACTTGGACATTGACTCGGTGGACATGCTCGAGAACGCCCTGCAAAACTTCCCCGGCACCATCGTGCTGATCAGCCACGACGAGCACCTGGTGCGTGCCGTGGCCAACCGCATCATCGACATCCGCGACGGCAAGGTCACGGTCTACGACGGCGACTACGACTACTACCTCTACAAGCGCGAGGACCTCGCAGCCCGCGCTGCCGCCGAGGCGACAGGGGAAAGCGCGCCCGCCGCGACCAAGCCCACCAAAGCCAACGCCGCCCAGGCCAGCAGCCCCGCTGCGGCCCCCAAGCCGGCTGAGGGCAAAAAGACCAAGGAGCAAAAGCGCGCCGAGGCCCAGGCCCGTGCCGCACTCAACAAAAAGCTCAAGGGCGTGCGCAACCAGCTTAAGAAGATTGAGGCGGAGCTGGACAAAAAGCGCGCCCGCTATGACGAGCTTATGGAATTGATGGCAAGTGAAGAGCTTTATGCCAATCAGGACAAGTTCAACGCCGCGCTGGGGGAATATAACGCCCTTAAGCAAGAGCTGCCCAAGCTCGAGGACGAATGGCTGGAGCTTTCCACCCAGATCGAAGAGGAGACCGCGCGTGAACTCTCGTAAAGCCGCTGCCGTGGCGATGAGCATCATCGCCATCGCCTGTCGCATCTGCGGCATCTTTATGAGCGCGATGACCGTGCTGCTGTGCTTTAGCGGCCTCACCGCCAAGCTGCAGATCGTGGGCTTTGTCGTCGAGCTTTCGCGCGCACTGCCGAGCGCCATCGCCGGCTACGGCGTCATCACGTCGCCCTTTGGCGGCGTGTTCCGCTTAGATTACGCCATCGTGGCCGTCATCCTGTTTGTGGTTGACTACCTGCTCACGCGCGCCTCGCGCCGCGTCCGCTAGGGGAGTGACATGTCCAGCAGCTACCTCATGAACCTGCTCGCCAGCGCCGTTGCCGTCATCGTCGGTATCGTGATACACGAGAGCGCACACGCCGCCGCGGCCTGGGCGCTCGGCGACAAGACGGCCCGTTCGCGCGGCCGCGTCTCGCTCAACCCGCTCAACCACATCGACCCGTTTGGCACCATTCTCCTGCCGCTGCTGATGCTCGCGGCCGGCGGCCCGGTATTCGCCTTCGCCAAGCCCGTGCCCGTCTACCTCAACAACCTCAAGCACCCCAAGCGCGACGAGGTCCTGGTGAGCGCAGCCGGCCCCGCTTCGAACATCGCGCTGGCATTCCTCGCGGCCGCCCTCATGCACGCGGCATACGGCAACCTCTACACCAGCATGTCCTTTGCCGTGGCGTCGCAAATCATGAACTTCGGTGCCACGTTTATCGTGGTCAACCTGTCGCTCGCGTTTTTTAACCTCATCCCGATTCCGCCGCTCGACGGCTCGTCGATTATCGTGCCGTTCCTCAAAGGCAAGGCGCTCGCCAACTACTATCGTTTGCAGCAATACGCCATGCCCATTCTCATCCTGGTGCTGTACCTGCTGCCCATGTGGACCGGCATCGATGTGATCGGGCGCTATTTCGACGTTACCGTGTATCCGCTGGCCGAGTGGCTGCTCAACTTCGCAATCGCCGGCATCTAAGGTAAACTTACAGGTCGACCGTGCAAAACGGTCACTACATGCACCCAAACCGCGCCGCGAAGGCGCCGTCAAAGGAGGTCGAAGATGTCGTATCGCGTGTCGACGCAGGTCTACAGCGGACCGTTCGACCTGCTGCTGCAGCTGGTAACTCGCCAAAAAGTTGATATCGGCGCCATCTCGATCAGCGAGGTGGCCGAGCAGTACCTTGCCGAGGCCGAACGCATCGAGGCGCTGGACCTGGACGTGGCGAGCGACTTTTTGCTGGTCGCGGCAACCCTTTTGGACATCAAGGCCGCCTCGCTGGTACCCCAGGAGGCGCCGAGCAAAACCGTCGACGATGACGAGGACGACGAAGACCTCGAGGAGCTCAGCGCACTCGACGGCGACGCCCTGCGCGAGGTCCTGATCCAGCGTCTGATTGCCTACAAGCAGTTTAAGGGCGCGGCGGCAGCCCTTGGCGCTCGCATGCAGGCCGAGAGCCGCATGCATCCGCGCGTGGCCGGCCCCGACCCCGAGTTCCTAGGCCTTATGCCCGACTACCTGGCCGGCATTACCCTGCGCGGCCTCGCCGTCATCTGCGCCGACCTGGACGGCAAACGCCAGACCTTCCTGCTGGAGGCCGAGCACGTGGCACCGCATCGCGTGCCGCTCGACCTGACGGTGGCCTCGGTCGATCGCTTTACCATGGCGCACCAAACCTGCACCTTCCGCGAGCTGCTGGACGGCGACGCCACCACCGAGCAGCTTGTCGTCACCTTCCTGGCCATGCTCGAGCTCGCCAAGCGCGGCTCTCTTACGCTGAGCCAGGACGAAATCTTCGGAACCATTCAAATCAACCGCGTCGAGGGCGCCGAGGCATACGTGCCCGGCGAGGACCCCGAGCTCACCGAATAGGAGCGACCAACCATGTCAACCCTTTCCACGCTGGAGGCAAACAGCCTCAAAGGCGCCCTCGAGGCGCTGCTGCTGGTTTCGAGCGACCCCGTGAGCGCACCCGCGCTGGCAGGTGCGTTGGACATCGCCCCGGGCGAGTGCGCGTCGCTTTTGGCCGAGCTCAAGGTTGAGTATGAGGAGGCCAACCGCGGCTTTCAGCTGCGCGAGGTCGCCGGTGGCTGGCGCCTGTTTTCACACCCCGCCTACCACGACGTGGTCGAGGCCTATGTGCTGAGCTGGGACACGCAAAAGCTGTCGCAGGCGGCGCTTGAGACCCTGGCCGTCATCGCCTACCACCAGCCCGTTACGCGCGAGGTTGTTAAGGGCATCCGCGGCGTCAACTCCGACGGCGTCATCGCGTCGCTCGTGGATAAGGGTCTGGTGCGCGAGCTCGGCCGCGACCCCGAGCGCGGTCAGGCCATCATCTATGGCACGACCAACGCCTTCTTGGAAAAGTTCGGCCTACGCTCCACCCGTGACCTGCCCGATCTGGAGCAGTTCGCCCCCGACGAGCAGTCGCGCCAGTTTATCCGCGAGCGCCTGAGCGGCCGCAGCATTCAGTCCACGCTCGAGGAGCAGGCCGAGGACCTGGACGAAGAGCGCGAACTGATCGATACCGATGTTGAGGTTACCGATGGCGAGGAGCTTCTGCCCACCGGCGATACCTCGGAGGACATGCATGACGAGGATTAACGAAGTAGGGGAGACGTGCACCGCAAGCGCCACGGGCGCCACAACGCCCGCAGGCGACGCGCAGCCCATCTACCCGCACACCATGCGCCTACAGCGCTTTTTGGCGCGCGCGGGCGTGGCGAGCCGCCGCGGCTCGGAGGACCTGATGGCAGCAGGCCGCGTGACCGTTAACGGCCAGGTCGCGACCGAGCTGGGTACCAAGGTAGACGTCGACCGCGACCATATCGAGGTCGACGGTATGCCTGTTAAGCTCAACCAGGGCGCCGTGTACCTGATGCTCTACAAGCCGACCGGCTACCTCACCACCATGAGCGATCCCCAGGAGCGCCCCTGCGTGGCCGAGCTGGTCCCGCGCGACCGCTTTCCGGGGCTCTTCCCGGTGGGTCGCCTGGACCGCGACACCACGGGCCTTTTGCTCTTTACCACCGACGGCGACCTGTCGCAGGACCTGCTGCACCCCAGCAAGCACGTCTACAAGACCTACCAGGCGCTCGTGGACGGCCACCTGACCGATCGCGACTTGGAGCCACTCCGTCGCGGCATAGAGCTCGACGACGGCCTGTGCCAGCCGGCAATCTGCCGCGTCATTAACGCCCGCGAGGCCGAGGCCGTTGCCCCGCAAGGCGTCAAGCCCGGCACCACCGCCGTTGAGGTCGTCATCCGCGAGGGACGCAAGAACCAGGTCAAGCGCATGCTGAGCAAGATCCACCATCCGGTGATCCGCCTGCACCGCTACAACTTTGCCGGCCTGGAGCTCAAGGGCGTGGCCAAGGGCTCGTGGCGCGAGCTCACCGACCGCGAGGTGCAGATCCTCAAAAGCGGTGGCATCCCGCCCAAGCAGGCGAGCGCCAAGCGCAACGGCGGCAAGCCCCAAGACACGCCCGCCAGCCGCACGCGTCACCACGGCAGCCACGGCTCCGCACCCAAGCGCAACACCTACCGCGAGCGATACACGGGCTAGGCAACCCGCCGCGCCCCAACGCCCGCGAACCATACCAGCACGTCAATCATCGAAAGGAAGCATTGCATGATCGTCGCCATCGACGGCCCCGCCGGTTCCGGCAAGTCCACCATCGCCAAGGAGATTGCCCGCCAGCTGGGCTTTAACAAGCTCGACACGGGCGCTATGTACCGCGCCGTCACCTTCGCCGCGCTCGACCGCGGCATCGACCTGGACGACGAGGCGGCCATTGACACCCTCGCCGAGCAAATCGAGATCCGCTTTACCAACGGCACCGGCGAGGACACGCGCCTGACCATCGACGGCAAGGACGCCTCGGCCGCCATCCGCACCCCGCAGGTCGATGCCAACGTGTCCAAGGTCTCGGCCTACCCGGGCGTGCGCGCCGCCATGCTCATCCACCAGCGCCGCGCCGCCGAGGATCGCGATATCGTGGCCGAGGGTCGCGACATCGGCACCGTCGTGTTCCCCAACGCGCAGGTCAAGGTCTTTCTGACCGCCGACCCGCGCGAGCGCGCCCGTCGCCGTGTGCTGCAGCGCCACCAAAACGACGCCCAGTCGCTCACCGAAGAGCAGCTCGAGGCCGAGGTCGACAAGACCCTCGACGCCCTCAAGCGGCGCGATAAGCTCGACAGCAGCCGCGAGGTCGCGCCGCTCGTTCCCGCCGAGGACGCGGTACACGTCGACTCCACAGCCCACACCATCGACGAGGTCGTCCGCATTATCGAGGACCTCATCAATCAAAGGAGGTAGCCCATGCGCCTGTTTAAGCAGACGCCCGAGGATTACTACAACGCCCCCTACGCCGAGTTCCCGGCGCTCATCCGCGGCACCGTCGCCGTGGTCATGGGCATCCTGTGGGTCTTCTCCAAGCTCATGTGGCGCTGGAAGGTCGAGGACAGCGACCTGCTGTTTGAGCGCCAGGAAGGCCGCGGCAGCGTGGTCATCTGCAACCACACCTCGATGGCCGAGCTGCTGGCCGTGGAGACGGCGTTGTTCTTTGGCGGCCGCCGCATTCGCCCCATCTTTAAGTCCGAGTTTGCTAAGAGCAAGATCGTGCGCTGGGCCTTTAGCCGCGTGGGCGGCATTCCCGTCGAGCGCGGCACTGCCGACATGAAGTGCCTACGTGCCGCCCAGCATGCGCTGCAGCGCGGCGAGGACGTCTTGATCTTCCCCGAGGGCACGCGCATCCGCTCACGCGAGATCAAGCCCGAGGTCCACGGCGGCTTTGCGCTCATCGCCCAGATGGGCAAGGCACCTGTCAACCCGCTCGCCATCTGCGGCTGGTCCGACATTACGCCTAAGGGCAAAAAGCTCATGCGCCCCAAAAAGTGCTGGATCCGCGCCGGCAAGGCCATCTCGCTATCCGATGCACCGGCCGAGCTCAAGCGCAAGGAGCGCCTGGCTTGGTTTGAGTCCGAGGCCATGAGTCGTGTCTACGCCATGCGCGATGACCTGTGCGCCGAGCACCCGGGTAGGTTCTAGCCATGGGCGAGGAAGTTATGAACACTGCCGAGGCTGTGGCAGGCAAGGCGGATACCCCCACTATCGAAATCGCTGCCCACGCCGGCACCTGCTACGGCGTGCAGCGTGCTCTCGATATGGCCCTGGCGGCCGCTCCGCAGGCGGGGGAGAGCACTCAGGTCCACACCCTGGGCCCGCTCATCCATAACCCCATCGTGGTGCGCGAGCTTGCCGAGGCAGGCGTCGGTCTGGCCGACACCCTGGACGATGCCGCATCGGGCACCGTGATCATTCGCGCACACGGTGTGGTGCCGCAGGTGATCGAGGCCGCTCGCGAGCGTGGCCTCGACGTGGTCGATGCCACCTGCCCTTACGTGAAGAAGGTCCACGTGGCCGCCGAGCGCCTGGTGCGCGAGGGCTATCGCGTGCTCGTCGTGGGCGAGCCGGGCCATCCCGAGGTTGAGGGCATCCTGGGCCATGCCGGCGATGACGCGCAGGTCGTGAGTTGCGCCGCCGATGCGGACGCGCTGCCGCTCAAAGGCAAGGTAGGCCTGGTTGTGCAGACCACCCAAACCGCGCAGAACTTGGCCGAGGTCGTGGCCGCCATCACCCCGCGCGTGCAGGAACTGCGCGTGATCAACACCATCTGCGCCGCCACGAGCGAGCGTCAACAGGCAGCAGCCACACTTGCCAACCGCTGCGACTGCATGGTCGTGGTGGGCGGCAAGAACTCGGGCAACACCCGCCGCCTGGCACAAATCTGCGCCGATGTCTGCGAGCAAACGCATCACATCGAGGAGGCATCCGAGATCGAGGCCGCATGGTTTGCTAACGCACGCCACATCGGCATCACCGCCGGAGCCTCCACCCCGCAAGAACACATCGAGCGCGCCGTCGAGCGCATCAAGGAGCTTTGCCGCTAATCATGGACCAGACCGTACCCGCATACGCCGCCGAGGTGGCCGATTACGGGCGCAGCCGCGACCCCGAGCCGGGTGAGGGCGCGCTCGTTAAAAACGTGCGCCCCGAATCGCCCGCATGGGATGTGGGTATCGAGCCGGGCATGCGCGTGCTCACGGTCAACGGCGAGCAGCTGACCGATATGATCGTGTGGCTCTGGGAGGCAGATGACGACACCGTCGAGCTGGAGGTATTCGACCCGCGCGACGACACCGTCACCCCCGTCGAGCTTGACCGCTTTCCCGGCGAGGACTGGGGTCTGGAGTTCGATGGCCCCATCTTCGATGGCATGCGTACCTGCGTAAACGCCTGCGTGTTCTGCTTTATGACCATGCTGCCCAAGGGCGGTCGCTCCACGCTCTACATCCGCGATGACGACTACCGTCTGAGCTTTTTGCAGGGCAACTTTGTCACGCTGACCAACCTTTCCGACGAGGACGTGCAAAACGTCATCGACCGCAACATGAGCCCCATGAACGTGTCGGTCCACGCCGTGAGCCCCGAAGTCCGCCGCCGCATGATGGGCCGCAACGCCCAGCGCGGCATGGATGTGCTCGAGACCATCATGGATGCTGGGATTGAGATCCACGCGCAGATCGTACTGTGCCCTGGCATGAACGACGGCGAGGAGCTGGAAAAGACCCTGCGCTTTTGCGAGGAACACGAGCAAATCACGAGCCTGGGCATCGTTCCGCTGGGCTTTACCAAGCACCAGAACCGTTTTAGCTGGTCATACAGCGACAAACCTGAGCTCGCGCGCGAGACCATTGCCATGATCCGTCCCTACCAGGATCGTGCTTACGAGCGCTTTGGCCGCCACACCTTCCAGATGAGCGACGAGTTCTATCTGGACGCCGGCATCGAGCCTCCCGAGGCGGACTTTTACGACGGCTACCCGCAGTACTACGACGGCATCGGCATGATTCGCTCGTATCTGGACGAGACCGATGACGTGCTTGCCGCCGACGCCGAGCGTCTGGCCCACGTCCGCGCTGGCATCGCCGAGCGCAGCCAGCGCCTCCTGTGCCTCTCCGGCGCCAGCGCGCGCGATACGGTGGCGCGTTTTGTGGAGTCTCCGCAGGGCCTTGCCGGTACCGTCACGGCAATCAAAAACCGTTACTTTGGCGGCAACGTGGACGTGACCGGCCTCATTGTCGCGTGTGACATTCTGGAGCAGCTGCCGCAGGACCTCTCTGGGGTTATGCTCTTTGTGCCTAAGCTCATGTTCAACGCCGACGGTATGACCCTTGACGAGTATCATCGTGACGAATTACTCGCACGCCTTACCGGTCGCGGCGCCGAGGTTCATGTGGTATCGACCATGCCGCATGAGCTGCTCGATACCCTGGAGCACATCCTTGGCATAACGCCCGCAAATTCAACTATCCCCGCTGACCCTACCCATTAAAGGAGAGCAGATGAAACCTATCGTCGCCGTCGTCGGACGCCCCAACGTGGGCAAGTCCACGCTCGTTAACCGCCTGGCCCAGACCTCGGACGCCATCGTCCACGAGTCTCGCGGCGTCACGCGCGACCGCTCGTATCACACGGCCGATTGGAACGGCCGCGAGTTCACCATCGTCGACACGGGCGGTATCGAGCCGCTCAAGAGCGACGACGTCTTTGCCACGTCCATCCGCGACCAGGCGCTCGCCGCCGCCGAGGAAGCCGCCGTCATCCTGTTTGTGGTCGATGGCCGCACCGGCGTCACCGAGGAGGACGAGTCGGTCGCCCGCATGCTCAAGCGCTGCGACAAGCCGGTCTTTTTGCTGGTGAACAAGCTGGACAACCCCGATCGCGAGAACGACAGCATCTGGGAGTTCTATTCGCTCGGCATCGGCGAGCCCACACCGCTCTCGGCCCTGCACGGCCACGGCACCGGCGACCTGCTCGACGACATCGTGGCCCTGTTGCCCGAGGAGGAGGACGAGATCGCCGCCGAGTTCCCCGATGCGCTGAACGTGGCCATCATCGGCCGTCCCAACGCCGGTAAGTCCTCGCTGTTTAACCGCATCCTGGGCGCCGACCGCTCCATCGTGTCCAACATCGCCGGCACCACGCGCGATGCCATCGACACCGTCGTCGAGCGCGACGGCAAGCACTACCGCATGGTCGACACCGCGGGTATTCGCAAGAAGAGCACCGTGTACGAGAACATCGAGTACTACTCCATGGTCCGCGGCCTGCGCGCCATCGACCGCGCCGACGTGGCGTTGCTTGTCGTCGACGCCTCCGTGGGCGTCACCGAGCAGGACCAGAAGGTCATGGGCTTGGCCATCGAGCGCGGCTGCGCCATCGTGGTGCTGCTCAACAAGTGGGATCTGCTCGACGACGACCGCAAGCGCGAGGCCTGCATGGAGACCGTCGACCGCCGTCTGGGCGTCATGGCTCCCTGGGCCCAGTACCTGCGCATCTCGGCTCTAACCGGCCGCAGCGTGGAGAAGATCTGGGCGATGGTCGACGCGGCCGAAAAGACGCGTTCGCAAAAGATCACCACCTCGCGCCTCAACACGTTCCTCACCGACCTGCGCGAGTTTGGCCACACCGTGGTGGATGGCAAGCGCCGCCTGCGTATGCACTATGTGACCCAGACGGGCGTCAACCCGCCGACGTTTACGTTCTTCGTCAACCACAGCGACCTGGTCAACGACACCTACCAGCGCTACGTGGAGAACCGCATGCGCTCGACCTTCGACTTTGCCGGCACGCCCATTCGACTCTTCTTTAGGAAGAAGGAGCAAAAGGATGCATAATCCGATTCTGCTGACCGCCATCTGCGCCGTGCTCTCGTTCTTTATCGGAGCGATTCCGTTTGGCTTGATCCTGGGCCGCGTGTTCAACCACACCGATATTCGCAAGGCGGGCTCCGGCAACATCGGCACCACCAACGCCCTGCGCGTAGCCGGCCCCAAGGTGGCCGCGCTTACGCTGCTGCTTGACTGCCTTAAGGGCGCTATCTGCGTTCTTATCGCCCGTCCACTCATCGCGGGCGTGGGCTATGGCTTCCCCGTGAGCATCATGGCGCCTGGAGCCCCCGGCGACTGGATGCTCGGCGTCATATGCCTGGCAGCGGTGTGGGGCCACATCTTCTCGCCCTACCTCAACTTCCATGGCGGCAAGGGTATCGCCGTGGGCTTGGGCGTTATCCTCGCCTGGTACTGGCCCATCGGACTTTCGCTGCTGGGCATGTTTATCGTGGCCGTCGCCATCACCAAGTTTGTGTCGGTGGGCTCACTCGCCGCTGCCATCGGTCTTCCCATCGCTGCTTGCGCGGTCTTTCCGTACAGCAGCCTGGGGCTCAAGTTCTGTATGGCGATGATCGGCATCACCGTGGTGTGGGCCCATCGCTCGAATGTCCAAAAGCTCATGACCGGTAAGGAGTCCAAGCTCTCGTTTACCAAGCGCGTCACCGAACCCGACGATAAGTAGGAGAGAGTCATGAATGTTGCGCTGATTGGCTCTGGCTCCTGGGGAACCGCCGTCGCCGGCCTTGCTGCCGCGCGTGCCGAGCGCGTGACCATGTGGGCCCACAGTGAGCAGACGGCCGCCGGCATCAATAGCGAGCACCGCAACCCCCGCTACCTTGTGGGCTACGAGCTGCCGGAAAACGTGGTAGCAACGACCGAGCTCGCCCAGGCGCTCAACGACGCCGATGCCATCATCTTTGCCGTGCCCTCCACGCACCTGCGCAGCGTATGCCATCAAGCGGCACCTTGTATCGCCACCGACACCCCGGTGCTCTGCCTCACCAAGGGCATTGAGCCCGAGTCCGGCCTGCTCATGAGCGAGGTCATCGCCAGCGAGATCGGCAACGAGGCACGTGTTGCGGCGCTCTCGGGCCCCAACCATGCCGAGGAGATCTGCCGCGGCGGACTTTCTGCCGCCGTCATCGCCAGCAAAGATCCGCAGATAGGGGAGACCTTTAAGGACCTGCTCCTGTCCACGGCCTTCCGCATCTACCTGTCGCAGGACATGACCGGCGTCGAGGTCTGCGGCGCCATGAAAAATGTCATCGCCATCGTGTGCGGCATCTCCGCCGGCACCGGCGCAGGCGACAACACGCTCGCCCTCATCATGACGCGTGGCCTAGCCGAGATCAGCCGTCTGGTGCACGCCCGCGGCGGTCAAGCTATGACCTGCATGGGACTTGCCGGCATGGGCGACCTCATTGCCACCTGCACCTCGGAGCATTCGCGCAACCGCACCTTTGGCTACGAGTTTGCCCACGGCGTGTCGCTCGACGAGTATCAGACGCGCACGCATATGGTGGTCGAAGGCGCCGTCGCCGCCCGCAGCGTCAGCGAGCTTGCCCGTTCACTGGGCGTAGACATTCCGCTCACCTTTGCCGTCGAGCAAACGCTCTACAACGGTGTTACTTTGGATAGGGCGCTCGAGATTCTCACCGACCGCGTCCCTTCTCAAGAGTTCTACGGACTCACCGACTAGCGCAGAAAGGCTTCTACCATGGGTTCCATCAAAATCGCTCCGTCCGTCCTTTCGGCCGACATGACCAACCTCAAGGGCGAGCTCGACAAGATCGCCGGTGCCGACTATGTGCACTTCGACGTTATGGACGGTCACTTTACCGGCAACCTCACCTTTGGCGTTGACATCCTTAAGGCCGTCAAGCGCTCCACCGACGTGCCGGTCGATGCGCACCTGATGGTGTCGAACCCCGACGAGACCGTCGATTGGTATGCCGACGCCGGTGCCGATATGATCACCGTGCACTACGAGGCTTCCACGCACTTGCACCGCACGCTCACCCATCTGCAGCAGCGCGGCGTCAAGTCCGGCGTGGTGCTCAACCCCGCAACGCCCGTCTGCGTTCTCGAGAGCATCATCGACGTTGTCGACATGGTGCTGCTCATGAGCGTGAACCCCGGCTTTGGCGGCCAGAGCTTTATCCCCGGTACCATCGCCAAACTCCACGAGCTCAAGGCCATGTGCGAGCGCCACGGCGTGTCGCCCATGATCGAGGTCGACGGCGGCATTTCTTCCAAGAACATTGCCGAGGTCGTCAAGGCTGGCGCCAACGTGCTCGTAGCCGGCTCCGCCGTATTTAAGTCCGAAGATCCCGCCGCCGAGGTTGCGCTGCTGCAGAAGCTGGGCAATGAGGCCGCACAGGAGGCATAAACCCTTATGACCGCAGGTCAAAACCGCATACCCGTAAATCTTGACTACGCCGCCTCGACGCCCATGCGCGCCGAGGCGCTCCTTGCGCAGCGCGAGTACGACGACAGCGAGCTTGCCGGCGTCAACCCCAACTCGCTGCATTCGCTCGGCCGCAAGGCCGCTGCGCGCCTGGAAGTGGCGCGTCGCGAGATCACCCGCAGCTTTGGCGCGCGCGTCCGCCCGTCCGAGATTGTCCTGACCAACGGCGGCACCGAAGCCAACCAGCTGGCGCTGCTCGGTCTTGCCGAGGGCGCTCGTCAGCGCGATCGCAAGCGCGATCGTGTAATCGTTTCGGCCATCGAGCACGATTCGATTCTGGA
>USBA01000032.1 GCA_900552735.1 uncultured Collinsella sp.
TTTTTTTTTTTTTTTTTTTTTTTTTTTTTTTTTTTTTTTTTTTTTTTTTTTTTTTTTTTTTTTTTTTTTTTTATTTTCTTTTTACCCCCCCCCCCCCCCCCCCCCCCCCCCCCCGGGCGGGGGTCCTGTGTAGTCACCCTTTAGGCGGAACTCTCCTAATTAGTTGGATGAGTCGTTTACTTACTTGTACTGTTACCGTCTTCCCGCTCTTGTTGGGGTATGCTTTGTTCGTATGTAAACGTATGACATGTTGATGGGGGAGGGTGCTATGGCTCGCGAGAGTGCTCGTTCTAAGGATACGGCTAAGCCTGGCATCAAGGAAGTTGCGGCGGTGGCGGGGGTTTCGCCTACTACGGTATCTCGTGTGCTTAATAATCGTGGCTATATTAGCCAAGAGACCCGCGATAAGGTCCATGCCGCGATGAAGCGCATCAACTATACGCCCAACGATATCGCTCGTGCCATGCTCAACGGTCGCCTGAATCTTATCGGTATGATCGTCCCCTATGTCAGCAGCCCGTTTCATGCACAAGCGGTTCAAGCCGTTGAGCGTACCCTGGCCGAAAACGGTTTTAAGATGCTGCTGTGCAATAGTGCCAATCGACCTGATCTTGAGCGTTCTTATATCGATATGCTTCGGCGCAATATGGTTGATGGCGTCATTGTCAACTCGCTTAATATCGGTGCCGAGGCGTATGCCGAGATGGGTTTGAGTCTGGTTGGTATCGACTGCGACCTTGGCGAGGCCTCTGTTCAGATTGCGAGCGACAGCTATAGTATCGGCGAACTTGCCACGCGTCGCCTGATCGATGACGGGTGTTCGCGCATCCTGTGCCTGCGCAGCAATAGCCGCATGCGCATGCCTGCCAATAAGCGTACCGATGCCTACCTCGATGTTGTTGAGCAGGCCGGTTTGCCCGCGCTTGTCCGTGAGGTCGAGTTCGTTAAGCCCGACGACGAAAAGAGCGCGGTCGTTGCGAAGATCCTCGATGAGAACCCCGATATTGACGGCATCTTTGCGGGAGACGACACGATGGCGGCTATCTGTCTTAACGTGATGAAGCAGCGCGGCTTGAGCGCTCCGGGCGATATTAAGGTCGTGGGCGCGGATGGTGCCCGCCGCACTATGACGTTTATGCCTGACTTAACAACCGTACGTCAAGATATCGATCGCATCGGAGAGCTCGCGGCGCAATCCATCATTGCTCTTATTAACGGCGAAAAGCCCGAATCGAATATCAAGCTCCCCGTTGAACTCATTGAGGGTAAAACCGCGTAGTTCATCCCGTGCCAAAAGAATTCCTCAAACACCTCTGATGACCGTTCGCCGGCATATGTCAACCGTTTGCCGACGACTGGAACTGCGAAAAGACGTATTGGTGTGAAAACGTTTGACATATGAAAACGATTGACATATCTTGCAGTTGTACCGAGTTAGTATCTCGTGAGAAAGGAAGTCTCGGATGCACAAGGTGTATTACCAGCCTGAGGGAATTTGGGTAGGCGACATCATGCCGTACGGCGAGGACGGCACGTTCTATCTCTATCATCAGCGTGACACGCGTAACCCCGAACCTTTCGGAGAGCC
The DNA here is from genome assembly GCA_900552735.1 of uncultured Collinsella sp. Lineage (GTDB taxonomy): Bacteria > Actinomycetota > Coriobacteriia > Coriobacteriales > Coriobacteriaceae > Collinsella. Next base: position 1,589 of record USBA01000032.1, read on the forward strand.
GTTTGGCTGGGCACTCGCTACGACCAAGGATTTCGTCAACTACAAGGACTTTGGCGAGAGCCTTGAGCGTGGCGGCGACGAGGAAGTCGACCAGTATGTTTATGCCGGCACGGTGTTTAAGGTGGGCGACAAGTACCATGCGCTCTACACTGGTTGCAATCGCGATAAGGTCAAGGCACGCTTGATGAAGCAGGTTCTTCTTCACGCAACGAGTGACGACGCCGTCAAGTGGGAGAAGAACATCGCCGAGACGCTGCTTCCGCCCCAGGAGGGTTACGATGACCGCAACTGGCGCGATCCCTTTGTGCTTTGGGATGAGGAGAACGAAGAGTACATGCTCATCCTCGGCACGCGTGTGGGCGAGGACAAGCGTCTGATGACCGGTCGTCTGGTCAAGTTCACCTCCAAGGACCTGGATACCTGGGAGTTCCAGGGCGACTGGTGGAATCCGGGCCTGTACACCATGTTCGAGATGCCTGATCTCTTTAAGATGGGCGACTGGTGGTATCTGGTGTTCTCCGAGTACAGTGATGGCAACAAGACCCGTTACCGCATGTCCAAGTCCATCAACGGTCCTTGGATTACCCCCGCTGACGACTCCTTCGACGGCCGCGCGTACTACGCCGCTCGCACCGCATTCGATGGCGAGCGTCGCGTTCTCTTTGGTTGGGTTCCTACGCGTGACGAGGGCGGCGACCCCAGCTCTTACCTATGGGGTGGCACCTTTATGCCCCTCGAGATCGTTCAGCGTGCCGACGGAACGCTCGGCACCAAGCTCCCCGACAGCATGCTTGGCGCCTTTGGCGAGGGCAAGGCTGTCGAGACCTTTGAGCTTTCCTGCGAGTCGGGCAAGGTCGAGCAGGTGCTCGCCGCGGATGCCGGCTCCACCTACTTGCTCGATGCCGACATTGAGCTCGGCGGTAACGCTGCCGGCTTCTCGGTCAAGTTCGCTGAGGACGCCGAGACCGGTCTTGCCTATGAGTTCCGCGCCAACCTGCGTGAGGGCAAGCTCGAGTTTACGGCGGCCCCCCAGTATCCGTGGTTCCAGGTCAACAACATGGGCCTCGAGCGTCCGTTGTTCTTTAAGGGCGAGGGCACTCATCATGTGCGCCTGGTCGTTGACGACGATATCGCGACCATCTTTGTCGATGATGTTGCGCTTAACGCTCGATTCTGCAATAAGCAGGGCCAGGGTGTGGCGCTGACGGTCACCGACGGTACGCTTAAGTGCGCAAATGCAACGATCGCGTCTCTGTAATGGCATCAAAACGTCTTATGATTTCGTAAAGGAATGGAGAGGAACATGGACTACAAAGTAGTGTCTCAGCAAGTCGTCGATAACGTCGGCGGTCTGGAGAACATCGAGGGCGCCACGCATTGCGTTACGCGTCTGCGTCTGGTGCTCAAGGATACGAGCAAGTACAACAAGGCCGAGCTCGAGAACATCGATGGCGTCAAGGGCGTGCTGTACAACAGCGGCCAGCTCATGATCATCTTCGGTACCGGTACCGTCAACAAGGTTTACGATGAGTTTATGGCTCTGACGGGCGTTAAGGAGATCAGCGCTTCCGAGGTCAAGGGCGCCGAGGCGGACAAGAAGGGCAAGTTCTTCTCGGTCCTCAAGGTATTCTCGGACATCTTTATCCCCATCATTCCCGCTTTCGTCGGCGCTGCTATCATCATCGGCCTTAAGTCGCTGATCGTTGCCAACGGCCTCTTTGGCATGGAGGGCAGCCTCGCCGATCACAGCGAGTTCCTCAAGAACCTCGCAAGCTTCTTTGCCATTATCGCCACCACCTTCGACTACCTACCTGTCCTGGTTATGTACAGCGCGGTCAAGCGTTTTGGCGGTAACCCGATCCTGGGCATCCTCGTCGGTATCGTCATGGTTCACCCGAGCCTTATGAACCGTAACACGTTCGTTATGGACCCGACGGGTGCTGAGTACTGGAACTTCGGTCCGCTCTCCATTCCCATGGTTGCTTTCCAGGGCGGCGTGTTCCCTGCAATCCTGACTGCCTGGTTTATGGCCAAGGTCGAGAAGATTGCCCAGAAGTACATCCCCGAGGTCGTCTCGTTTGTCTTTGTCCCGACCGTTACCCTGATTCTTGCTAACGTCGCCCTGTTCACCGTGTTCGGCCCGCTCGGCAACCTGATTGGTGACGTCCTCGCCGGCGTAATCGATATCCTGTACAACAGGATGGGCGTCTTTGGTGCCTTTGTCTTCGCTGCGTTCCTGCAACCGCTCGTCGTTACCGGTACGCATCAGTTCATCCAGGGTATCGAGGCAAACCTCGTTGCCACGACTGGCTTCAACTACATCCAGGCAATCTGGTCGGTTTCCATCATCGCCCAGGGCGGCGGCGCCATCGGCATGTACCTCATTCACAAGAAGCATTCCAAAGAGCGCAACATCTGCATGTCGTCCTTTATCCCGACGCTGGTCGGTATCTCCGAGCCCGCAATCTTTGCTGCAAACATGCGCTACTCGATCATCCCGTTCATCTGCGCTTGCATCGGTGCAGGCTGCGGCGGTGCCTTCGTGAAGCTCTTTGAGGTGCGTGCCATCGGTCAGGGTCTGACCGGCGTGCTTGGCCTGCTCATCGTTACGCCCGAGACGCTCGTGTGGTATGTGGCTGGCAATCTCATCGCCTTCATCGTGCCGATCGTCTTGATCTTTGCCTACAACAAGGCAAAGGGCGTGCCGACCACCGATGAAGAGGGCGCTGGTGCTGGCTTCGATGTCAGCTTCTAGTTGAGCCGTTCAGCGTAATCTGAGGATAAGTCCATTTGAGGAAGGGCGTTCGACTCGTGTGAGTCGAGCGTCCTTCCCCATAGACGAGAAAGTCAACGGCGATGTTTAATCAAAAAAATAAGGTGACACGCGCGGACTATGAGCAGTGGCGTGCCGGACAGGATGAGACAGCGGGTCGCATCGCGTCCGACCCCGATAGGCTCCTGTTCCATGTTGAGCCTGAGCTTGGCTGGCTCAACGATCCCAACGGTTTGGTGCAGATCGGTGATACGTATCACATCTATCACCAATACGATCCATTCGATGCTGCGCATGGCGGTCCAGTGCTTTGGAATCATCTGACAACAAAGGATTTTGTGACGTACGAGAATTGCGGCCCTGTGCTGTTCCCCGATTCCGATTTGGATTCGAGCGGAGCGTATTCTGGTTCTGCCTTTGTACACGACGGCAAGATTCACTACTTCTATACCGGCAACGTCAAGCATTTTGACCGCGATGATTACGACTACGTGTTGACGGGTCGTGAGCAAAACCAGATTCATATGGTTGCCGAGAACCCCGACGAATTGGGCGAGAAGCGCATAGCTGTTGGGCCGGTCGATTACCCCGACGATATCGGTACGCACGTACGCGACCCCAAGATCCTTGAACACGATGGTATCTACTACATGGTTCTGGGCGCTCGTACGAAAGACGACCGCGGCTGCGTGCTTGTCTATACTTCGCGCGATCTAGAGGATTGGAGCTATGCGACGCGCATTGAGCTGGGCGAGAAGTTTGGTTTTATGTGGGAGTGCCCTGATCTATTTGAGCTTGATGGCGAGCTAATTCTCGTTTGCTGTCCGCAGGGCGTGCCCGCCGATGGTTGGCGTTACCGCAATCCGCACCAGTGCGTGTGGTTCTCCATCGAGGCCGATTGGGAGGCGCCGAGCTTTAAGATCACCGGGCAGGGCATGCCCCCGATGGTCGATGCCGGCTTTGATTTCTACGCACCGCAGTCCTTTGAGGATGCTGCGGGTCGGCGTTTGATGATCGGGTGGTCGGGTTGCCCCGATGCGACGGCAAAAAGCCCGACGGTGGCACGCGGGTGGCAGTGCGCGTTGACGGTGCCGAGAAAACTGAGCATGCGCGATGGTAAGCTCTGTCAGCAGCCGGTGCACGAGATTGAGAGGATGCGCGGCGACTGCGTTTGCGCGACAGGCGGTGAAACCGTTGAGGAGCCGGGCCGCCTGTTTGATCTTGTGGTTTCCTGTGAGGGCGCCCAGGTGATCGAGCTCGAAATCCGCAAGGGTGTCTTTGTGCGCTATGCAGACGGGATGCTTACCCTCGACATGGGTGACGAAGGCTATGGGCGCGACCAGAGGTCGATCGAGCTCAGCGAGCTTCGCGACCTGCGCGTGCTTTCGGACACTACGATGGTCGAGATTTTTGCCAACGGCGGCGAGGCAGCACTTACGAGCCGTACCTATTCGCCGGCGGTTTCGGCGATGGGGTTGCATGCCGAGGGTGCGGCGTCGATGGATTTCTACCGTCTCGCGCATTAACCGTGCGTGGAACACGATTGGACTTGCTGGGCGGAATGTGTCGCAGTTGCCGCAGCGAACTACCGTTTATCGCGTATAGCTACCGTTTGCGGAGTAAGTAACACCTATTAATAAACCGTGTAAAATCTCAGGCAAGCACGGAGTTTTCCAGGGAGACGCTGTCCTTTGTTGTGTGCAAGGGGCGGCGTCTCTTTGGCGCTTTGCGGCCGTTGTGCAACAGTGCGGCGGCGCGTGCCATGTATTGAAAAGCCAATGTCGAGATGGGTCGTGATAATAATGGGCAAGTACGTAATCGTGGTTGAGTCTGGGTCGGATGTGACGCCGGAGCTCTGCGAGCGCTACGGCATCGTGCGCGTGCCCATGCATGTCACGATTGGTGACGAGACCGTCGAGGACGGCTCGATCGATCCGCTCGAGATTTATTCGCGCTGCAACGAGTTTGGCGTGATGCCCAAGACCAGCGGCTGCGCGCCTGCGGATTTTGCTCACGTGTACGACCGCATTCACGCTGAGCAGCCCGATGCGACTATTCTGCATCTCGCGTATTCCGAGGCCACGACCTGCTCGCATCAATCATCGAAGATCGCCGCCAAGGGTCGCGACTACGTGTTCTCTATGGACACGCGCTTTGTCTCGGTGGGCCAGTCGCTCGTTGCCGTCGAGACCGCTAAGTATATTGAGGCTCATCCCGATGCCACCGTCGACGAGATCTTTGCTTTTACGAATTCCGTCATGGACCGCGTGCTGCTGGGCTTTGTCCCTACCGACCTTGCCTTCCTTAAGGCGGGCGGTCGCTTGTCCAACGTCGCGTTCCTAGGCGCCCATCTGCTCAAGATTAAGCCCTGCATTGAGGTGACGGACGGCAAGTTCGTGGCGACCAAGAAATTCCGCGGCTCTATGCTCAAGTGCGCCCGTGCCTTTATTGACCACATGGTTGCGAAGGGCGAGATTGACTACTCGCACATTGGCCTGGCGTATTCGGTGGGCCTTTCCCAGGAGCTGCGCGATGACATGGAGGTCTATGCGCATGATCTGGGCTTTAAGGACGTTACCTGGACTCAGGTCGGCGGCGTCATCTCGAGCCATTGCGGCCCGACCGCCTTCGGTGCGGTGCTCACGCTTAAGGCGTAAAGGCTGTAGGCGAGCATTCTTCGGCTTCACATCTCGACATGGGCTCCCGTCACGGTAATGGGGGATAGATTAAAACGTGCCATTCTAGCCCGAGACGTTTAAACGCAAACGTATGGGCTAGAATGGCTCTGGCATTTATGTAGCTAAAATCAAAGAGAGGCAAGGTAGCGGGAATGGCTGAGATGACGCTCGAGGGTGTAGACGCTCGTCCCGAGGACTCTGCGTTTGCCCTGGGCCGCGTGCATTCGATTGAGACGATGGGAACGGTCGATGGACCCGGCATCCGCTTTGTAGTGTTTGTTCAGGGCTGTCCCATGCGCTGTGCGTATTGCCACAACCCCGATACCTGGTCGGTTAACGGCGGCACGATGGTGACCGTTGAGCACCTGATGGACGAATTCCAGAGCAACCATGAGTTTTACCGCAGCGGTGGTATTACGGTATCCGGCGGCGAGCCGCTCTTGCAGCCCGCGTTTTTAGCCGACCTGTTCCGCGCCATGCACAATAACCCCGATGGTCGCGTGCATACCTGCTTGGATAGCTGCGGCTATGCGTTCGATCCCGCGCATCCCGAGAAGTTCGATGCCGTGCTCAACGAGACCGACATGGTGCTGCTTGACATTAAACACGCCGATCCCGTCGAGCATAAAAAGCTGACCGGTTGCGATCCCGCACGCATTCTGGCGTTTGGTGATGAGCTCGCGCGTCGCAAGATTAAGGTCGTTATCCGCCATGTGGTGGTGCCCGGCATTACCGATACGGTTGAGGAGTGCGAGAAGCTCGGCCGCCTCATCGCTCCGTGGCATAACGTGGTCGGTCTGGAAATGCTGCCGTATCACACGATGGGTGTCGTCAAGTACGAGCAACTGGGCATTCCCTATAAGCTCGAGGGCGTTCCACAGATGGATACCGCGCGCATGCCCGAGCTGCGCAACGCCGTCATGACCGGCATGAAAAAGCGCCGCGCGGAACTCAAAAACGCCATCGGCTAGCGAGCCATTTTCGCTTCCCAAAGGCACTCATTGGGGACAGACTTAAATGAGTGCCCCTGGGCACCAAGTTGATTGCCAAAGAGCCCCGTCAAGTTGCGGTGGAATAGTTCTTGTTTTTCGGCTTATGCCGCCCAAACAGGAACTATTCCACCGCAACTGCGTTTTGGGCGGAGATGCGCAACAGAATCGTGCCATTTGGATAAATACGCTTGTGGTTTCTTTAAAGACACCTTAAACGCCGCTGAATATCTTTGGAAAGAAATGCCTGCTCGGTATTATGCTGCTCGTATATAAACGGTAGCAGTCAGGAGACCACGTGCGAAGCAACGCATCGCGGGACGAGTATGTGCCGCAGCATGGCAGCAGATATGAGACGAAGGGCACGCCTTCGCGTGGCCTCGCTGACGTTCGCATCCGCGTGACGAAGATTGCCGCCGTTGGGATGCTAACGTTGGCGGTTATTATCCTCGGAATTACCGCCAAAACCTACGCGTCGGAGCGAATGGCACACTCAGATGCGTCAACGGTACAGACGCAAAACAAAAAGGTCTCTGAATCTAAAGCCACCGCAAGTCAAACCCTGTCGACAGCGAGCCTTAAGACGAGGCTTTCGAAGGCGGACTTTAACGATATTCCCTCAGGCGATACCGTGCAGACCTTCTCATTGGTTGATGACCAGATCACCGCCCTGGAGGATGAGAGCCTCGCCGCACTCCAAGATGCCCTTGATCAGGCCCGGGAATTGGGCGATGTGGGCGTGGTGTTTTACGATTTGTCGAGCGGCAAGGGCGTGACGTATAACGCCGATGTCGAGGTTTACGGTGCGAGTAGTTATAAGGCGCTCTATGTGCTCTACGTCTGTGAATCCCTGGTCGAGACAGGGCAAGTATCGCTCGATGATACTCTGGGCACCTATGGCGGCTACAGTATGGGCTGGCTGACGGTTCGCGAACTCATCGAGGCCTCGGTCGTTAATTCGGACAACGATTCGTTTATTGCGTTACGCGCGGCGTTTGACCGTGTCGGTTACGAGGATTGGATTGTCGGTCTTGGCATCGATTACGATACCGCACTCGATCCGATGAGTGATTTTCCCACTTATTGCCCGCGCACCTCGGCCAAGTTGTGGCGCGAGATGTGCGAGTATTTGAGCTGTGGCAGTGAGGCCTCCCAGTGGTTATCTGAACTGCTGTCATCAACATCGCGCTCATTTATCCGTGATGGCATTGCGGACGACCAAGCCTTGGTGCGCAACAAGGCAGGCTGGATTAGCGAGGATGGTTGCTATTCGACATGCGATGCGGGCCTTATCGACATCGATGGCCGTACCTATGTCATGAGCATCATGACATCGATGCCGTGGAGCGACCGCTCGAGCGAGGTTACGGCTGCGATTGCAAAGGCTCTGTTTGATACGCGAGCTGCGCTGGCCTAGCGTGTTCGTTTGACGAGGTCAAACAAAATGCTGGTACCATACCGTGGTTGAGAATTTCGTATAGGTTTGGGGAATGGCATGGCTACCATCGCGATTATCGGTGCACTCGAAAAAGAGATCATGCAGATTAAGGAAGAGTTGAGTAACGTTTGCATGGTACAGGAGGCGGGCTTGAACGTTGTGACCGGCGGGCTCGACGGCCTGTCGATTGTCGCCACGACGGCGGGTATGGGCACGGTAAACGCTGCCGCCGCAACACAGCACCTCATTAGCAAGTATGCTCCACAGGCAGTTGTGCTTTCGGGTATCGCGGGCGGTTTGAACCCCAAGCTCCATATCGACGACGTGGTCATCGGCAAACGCCTGCGTTATCTGGATACCGATACCGCGCTTATCGCCGAGTCTGCACCGGGGCTCGAGGAGTTTGGCTCGACGCCTGCGCTGGTCGATATTGCTGCCGATGTGCTTGCTGAGCGTGGGTTTGTTGATGCTTCGACAAATGCAGCCGCTTCGAACGAGGGCACCAAGCAGTTCCTGGTCGGTACGATTGCCACGGGTAACCGCTTTGTGACGGGCGCCGCCATGCGCAATGATGCCATTGAGGCGACGCATGCCGATTGTGTCGGCATGGAGGGCGCGGCAATTGCCCACGTCGCAACCAAAAATGGTGTCGATTGCCTGGTGCTGCGCGCTATCAGCGATAATTGTGACGAGGCGTACGATGCGATTTGCGACCGCGAGTTCGACCTGTTCGAGTATGCCCGTACCGCGAGTGGCATTACGCTCGATATCGTTCGCCGTATCGCTGCTATCTACTAGCGTGCTCTTTTGTAAGAACCTACGACCAAGGAGTGTCCATGGCCGATTCCATTAACTACCAGCTTGCCAAGTTCGTTGCCAGCTATGGCAAGGTTTCGCAGATTCCCGAGTCCACTTGCCCCGAGGTGAGCTTCGTCGGCCGCTCCAACGTGGGCAAGTCGTCGATCATGAACAAGCTTTTTGGCCGCAAAAACCTCGTCAAGGTTTCGAGCACACCGGGCAAGACGAGCAACATCAACTTCTTTGAGGCTGACGACGTGCACTTCGTCGACCTGCCGGGTTATGGTTTCGCCCGTCGTTCCAAGGCCGAGCGTGACCGCTGGGCAGAACTTATCGGTGACTTCTTCGACTCGGAGCGCAGCTTTAACCTGGTTGTGTCGCTGGTGGATATTCGTCACGACCCGAGTAAGCTCGACCATGACATGATCGACTACCTGCAGGGCAACGAGTTCAACTTTATCGTCTGCCTCACCAAGGCCGACAAGCTCAGCCGCACCCAGCAGGCCCGCCAGGCAGCAGCCATCAAAAAGCAGCTCAACGTCCCGGCCGAAAACGTAATCATCACAAGCTCCCAAACCGGTACCGGCATCGACGAACTCAAAAAGCGCATCGCCGAGGCTTGCCTCTAATCGGGCCGCAACCCTTCAAAAGCTCCCACCTATATCACCCCAGTGATAGTTATTGGTAAACTATCACTGGGGTGATATTTTTGTTTGGAGGTCGATATGGAGCTTTGGCACGGGTCGGAGGTTGTTGTCGAGCATCCGTCGTTGGATAAATGCAGACAATTCAATGACTATGGGTGTGGGTTTTATTGCACGCCGCATGAGGAAATGGCAATGGAGTGGGCATGTCGGACTGAGTCTGATGGCATTGCAAATCGATATGAGCTCGATATGGATGGTCTCGCAGTCTTGGATTTGGAGTCCAGGGAGTTTTCAATTCTCAATTGGCTTGCGATTTTGGCTAACAATAGGGAGTTCAATGTTTCGACACCGCTGGCGCGCGAAGGACTTCGCTATCTGCTGGATAACTGCCTAATTGATATTTCTCCCTATGACGTAATTCGAGGTTATCGCGCCGACGATTCTTACTTTTCGTTTGCAAGACAGTTCGTTAACAGCATGATCTCGCTTAGGCAACTGCAACTCATTATGCGTTTGGGCGATTTGGGCATCCAATACGCTCTTATGAGTGAGCGTGCGTTTTCAGTAATCAGATTCCGCGAATGGAGGCAGGCGTTGGGATCTGAGTATTATCCCAAGCGCTTTAAGCGAGAACAGAACGCGCGGCGCAAGTACCTGGATACTGTGAATGGATTCGACTCTGAGGGTGTCTACATTAGGGATTTAATGACAGGGAGGGTTGATTTAGATGATCCAAGAGTTGACGAATTGTGGACCGAGTAGAACATATCCCATCTATTACCTCGAGGATGCAATGAACAACCTCGGCGACTGCTTTGATTATGCCGTTAACGATTATGGAGCCGAAGGATCGGAAGTTGCTGAACTCTTTTGCCTGAGCGGCGTAGCTCGCGAGTTCGAACGCGGCAACGCATGGGTCGTATCGGGAAAATCGGGCGTTGAGCTGTTCGCGCTTATCGCTGAAAGGTCCGGCTATCAGAGCGGGTTTATACCGGATCGCACCTATCGTTTTGAGAAGACGCCAGAGTATTGGACAGGCTGGATACTGGCATATCTGCAGTGGCGTTTAGGGGAGTCTTTCGAAGACCTGCTGCATGTCGTTCCGTTTGACGCACTGCGCAGTCTGTACTATCCCTGGCACGAAGCCTCGGAGGAACGCGTGGCTCGCCTCGTCTGCGATATGGCGAAAAAAGCGTCCAGGCAAACCAAACTTGCGTTAGCAAGAAAGAAGCTTAAGAAAACCCAACAAGATCTAGCATACGAATCGGGTGTGTCACTCCGCTCAATCCAAATGTACGAGCAGCGCCAGAGAAACATCAATGAAGCTTCGGTAACAAGCGTAAGAGCCATAGCAAAAGCCCTCCACTGCAACATCGAAGATCTCCTAGAGCCAGTCTTCGAATACAAAGAAACCAGCGCCGCCTAAACCAATATATTGCCAAGGTTTGTATCTAGTAAGCGCTCCTTACCAGCAAGAGTCCCTACCAATAGATAGCGGCTTAAAGGGCCGAAATCGTATGAATGGCATTGCGACTTCCAAATGGGTGACTGCTGCTTGAAAAGCTATAGAAATAGGGGCCGATTTAACGGCCCCAAGCATCGCATAAATGGCATATACGTTTTATCAACTATTTCTTGTTTTTAACCCATTTGCAGATACGCCAAATAAGCACTCCGACGAGAATCCAAACGAGAGCGATCATAATGTCTGAGCGTGCAGGAATTGGGATCATTGAACTTCCTCAATTGATGTGAGTCTAGTTTGCATAGGTGTGGAGCGTGCTGCCTTCCATGGTCGCTTGCAACACGGCGATACCGGACGTCATCCCCATCGATTCATAGTTGAGTCGATATGTCGCCTGTTTCGAGTTCCATATAAAGGACTCGTTAGTTACCGTACAGCCGATAGTCGTATAGTTTTGTCCCCAAGCGCTGGTAATGAGCGAGTTCGCTATGTTGATCTTGAATTCGCGATAAATAAAAGGACTGTTGTAATAGATAGTCCAAGTTCCAGATGCGTTGTTGTAGTAACTGTCCCATATCAGGCTGGGTTCATTGGTTTTTTTAATTCCTATTACTGCAACGGTCCCATCCTTAAGCTTGATTTGATGAGACTGCTCGGGACCTTTCGTTAAATCAAAATCTTGGGTTGCGCCAGAAATTGCGACAGCATCGCTTTCTGCAGCATAAGCAGTCGAAGGGCTAAACGAGAAACATATCGGTAATATCAAAAGTATCGAGAGGAAAAACGAAGCTTTGAGTGTGCGTAACACTTTGACCACCTCCATACTGCGATGCCTAGTTAAATAGTAGCATAGATAAACAGTTTATTATGTAACCTAAAAAGCCCCTATCTGCCCGGCGCCCCTTCAAAGCGTGGGTCCCTGTAGACATCCTCAGCAAGGTAAACGCAGGGATGGTCGGGGTGTTCCCCTCAAAATTATTCCGCAGCGCGAAGGC
>USBA01000033.1 GCA_900552735.1 uncultured Collinsella sp.
CAGCACGACTTCCGGTGCGGCGGCCGACATCGCGCCGCACGGTACACTGACGCGGCAGGACGATTGTTTGGAGGGATTGTCGGCCATCGTCATTCCACAAAATGCCGCAGCAGGCGAACCGCTCGTCGAAATTACGGCGAACGGCGAACGCTTCGAGTATTCGCCTTCCGAAACGTTCGTCCTGCAAAGCGGTAAACGTCACACGCTGACGCTCGTGCTAAGCCGATCGTTCGAAGGCGTCACCGTACAGACCGACGTCACCGTCACCGACTGGCTGCCCGGCGGCGAGGTCTGGCTCAAGTGTGTGCCGGAGCTTGCGGTGGATGTCCACTTTGGCGGACAGATTGAAGAATTTTGGGACTACAGCTATCATCATGTCCTGCACAAAAACTACACCACCGTCAAGGCGGTTCCGTACGACATCATGATTTCCGGCTACGACAGCAAGGCGGTCAACGTCCTGCGTGTTTGGAGCGCGCAAAGCTCCGCCATCGATATGGATGCCTTCAACCGCGGCGACTACGCCCTGGCCGACGCCGAGCGCGCCGAGGCCGAGGCCATCAGCGCCATCCTCTACCCCAACGACGCCGGCGAGCACGGCCGCCTGCTGCGCCTGAAGCAGGAGTACCTGTTTGTCTCGGCCGGCATCTACAGCCTGCTCGACACCTTTGAGAAGGAGCACGGCGAGAACTGGGAGCTGCTGCCGCAGTTTGTGGCCATCCACACCAACGACACGCACCCCGCCATGTGCGGACCCGAGCTCATGCGCATCCTCATCGACGAGAAGAAGCTCGAGTGGGACGACGCCTGGAACATCGTGACGCAGGTCGTGAGCTACACCAACCACACCATCCTGCCCGAGGCTCTGGAGAAGTGGCCCATCGGCACGTTCTCCAAGCTTCTTCCCCGCGTGTACCAGATCATCGACGAGATCAGCCGTCGTTGGCACGAGTCGTTCGACACCACGCAGGAGGGCTGGCAGGAGCGTCTGCGTCAGACCGCCATCCTGTGGGACGGCGAGATTCGCATGGCCAATCTGTCCGTGATCTGCAGCCACAGCGTCAACGGTGTGGCCAAGATCCACTCCGACATCATCAAGAACATCGTGCTCAAGGACTTCTATGCCCTTACGCCCGAGAAGTTCAACAACAAGACCAACGGCATCTCGCACCGTCGCTTCTTTGCCGAGGCCAACCCCACCTACGCCAAGCTCGTGACCGAGGCCATTGGCGACGGCTGGCTGAAGGACGCCTTTGAGCTGGAGAAGCTCAAGGAGTTCCAGAACGACACCGAGTTCCTGAAGGCCGTGGGTGCCTCCAAGCGCGCCAACAAGGAGCGTCTGGCCGCCTACGTTAAGGCCGAGACCGGTCTGGTCATCGACCCCAACACCGTCTTCGATGTTCAGGTAAAGCGCTTCCACGCCTACAAGCGCCAGCTCATGAACATCATGAAGGTGATGGACATCTACAACCGTCGCATCGCCGACCCCAACTTCCACGTGACACCGACGACCTTCATCTTTAGCGGCAAGGCTGCCTCCAGCTACACCTTTGCCAAGGAGACCATCCGCCTCATTAACTCCGTGGCCGACGTCATCAACAACGACCCGCGCGTCCACGAGGGCATGTAGGTCTGCTTTATCCCCAACTTCCGCGTGAGCAACGCCCAGCTCATCTACCCCGCCGCCGAGATCTCGGAGCAGATCTCCACGGCCGGCAAGGAGGCCTCGGGCACGTCCAACATGAAGCTCATGATGAACGGCGCCATTACGCTGGGCACCCTCGACGGCGCCAACATCGAGATCGCCGACCTGGCCGGTCGCGAGAACGAGGCCATCTTTGGTCTGACCGCCCCCGAGGTCGAGCAGCTCTGGGCATCGAACAGCTACTTTGCGTGGGATACGCTCAACAACGATCGCGACCGTCTGGGCCGCGTGATGGACGAGCTCAAGGACAACACCTTCGCGGGTCTTTCGGGCAACTTTGAGAGCATCTACAACGAGCTCATGAACAACAACGACCCCGACCTGGTCATGGCAGACTTCCGCGGCTACGTGGATGCATGGGAGAAGCTCACCGGCAGCTACGGCGACCAGGAGACCTGGAACCGCAAGGCCCTGCTCAACACCGCCTCGAGCGGCTGGTTCTCGAGCGACCGCACCATTCGCGAGTACCGCGACGAGATCTGGCACGCGTAACGGCGCGCGAGCTCCCCTATGCCAGCACGGCATTACTCGACGGGCGTGACGTTGCGCCGCGCCCGTCGCTAATGGGTTTAGGAACATCGATGACAGAAGGAGAAATCGATGAGTAAGAAAGAATGCATCGCGATGCTCCTCGCAGGAGGACAGGGCAGCCGATTGGGGGCACTCACCCAAAAGATCGCTAAGCCGGCGGTTAGCTTTGGTGGCAAGTTCCGCATTATCGACTTTTCACTCTCCAACTGCTCCAACTCGGGCATCGACACGGTGGGCGTTCTGACGCAGTACCGTCCCTACCTGTTGCATGCCTATGTGGGCTCTGGCGAGGCCTGGGATCTGGACAGCCGTGACGGCGGCGTGTCGATCCTGCCGCCGTATGAGACGCAGACCGGCGGCGCCTGGTATGCGGGCACGGCCGACGCCATTACGCAGAACCTCGACTACATCAAGGCCAACGACCCCAAGTACGTCCTGATTCTTTCGGGCGATCACCTGTATCGCATGGACTACCGCAAGATGCTCAAGACGCACATTGAGAACAACGCCGACCTCACGGTGAGCGTTATGCCCGTGCCTTGGGAGGAGGCCAGCCGCTTTGGCATCCTGACCACCGACCCCGAGGACGGCCGCATCACCAAGTTCACCGAGAAGCCCGATAAGCCCGATTCGAATCTCGCGTCCATGGGCATCTACATCTTCTCGGCCGACGTGCTGATCGAGGCGCTCGAAGAGGACGCTCTGGACCAGCGCTCGAGCCACGACTTTGGCAAGGACATCATCCCCAAGCTGCTCGACGAGGGCAAGCGCCTGTACAGCTACGAGTTCCACGGCTTTTGGAAGGACGTCGGCACCATCGCCAGCTTCCACGAGACCTCGATGGACCTGCTGGGCAACAACCCCGAGTTCGATCTGTTTGACAAGAACTTCCCCATCATGTCCAACATCACAACGCGTCCGCCGCACTATATTGGCCCGGACGGCCGCCTGGACGACTGCCTGGTCTCCAACGGCTGCAAGATCTACGGCACCGCTCGCCACTCGATCCTTTCGACCGATGTCATCATCGAGGAGCGCGCCGTGGTCGAGGACTCCGTGCTGCTGCCGGGTGCGCACGTTAAGAGCGGCGCGCACATCTGCCGCGCTATTTTGGGCGAGAACTCCACGGTCGAAGAGGGCGTGAAGCTCGGCTCTGTCGATACCACCAAGGATACGGCCGTCGTTGGAAATGACGTCGTTATCGGGAAGGGGGAATGATCCGATGATCAATCGCAAGGCCATCGGTTATATCACCGCTAACTACTCTTCGACCTACGGCAGCGTGCTGCTTAAGGACCGCCCCATCGCGTCCGTCCCGTTTTTGGGCCGCTACCGCCTGATCGACTTTCCGCTGTCCAACATGATGAATGCCGGCATTAAGACCGTCGGCGTCGTCATGCCGGGCAACTACCGCTCGCTGATCGACCACGTTGGCTCGGGCAAGGACTGGGGCCTGGACCGCAAGAAGGGCGGCCTGTTCATGGTGCCCGGCAACGCGTATGGCACCACCAAGGGCGGCATGCGCTTCCTGCTGCGCGACATCATCTCCAACAAGACGCTGTTCCAGCGCTCGGACAAGCCCTATGTTGTGATGATGGGCACCAACATCATCTTTAACATGGATCTCAACACCATCATCGACGCGCACGAGAACTCCGGTGCCCAGATGACCGTGGTGTACTGCAAGGCCACGCGCAACGTCGATGACGAGACCAAGCTGCAAATCAACGAGAACGGTCGCCTGACGGGCGTGAGCGCCGGCGTCGTGTACGGCGACAACGCCTCTATGGACTGCTGCATCGTCAACCGCGAGACGCTGCTCGAGATCATTGACCACTACCAGGCCGCCGACTATCTTGACCTGCTCGAGGCACTCCAGGGCGACTTTGGCAACATCGACGTGTGCAGCTACGAGTACAAGGGCGAGGTCGTGGGCGTGTTTAGCGAGAAGTCGCTGTATCGCCGCAGCATGGACCTGCTCGACCAGACCGTGGCCGACCATCTCTTCGATCCCGAGCGCCCGATCCTGACCAAGGCTCACGACGTGCCGCCTTCGCGCTATGCGACCGGCAGCCACGCGTGCAACTCGATCATCTCGGCCGGCTGCATCATCAAGGGCACCGTGCGTAACTCGATCCTGTCGCGCGGCGTCGTGGTCGAGGAAGGCGCTTCGGTGACCAACTCGATCATCAACCAGAGCTGCATCATCAAGAGCGGCGCCCGCGTCGAGAATGCCATTCTGGACAAGAACAACGTGGTTCCCACCAACACCGAGCTTCGCGGCACGCCCGAGAACATCCTGGTGCTGGGCAAGGCTCCGTTAACTTCCGACACCACCATCGTACGTTAACGTTGACACCGCAACATCGCTCGTAACATGTAGAATAGCCGCCCGGTTAGCGCCAGGCGGCTATTCTCGAATTACATCATGGGAGACAATATGGCAGATTCCAGCAAAAAGATGCAGATCGTGTTTGCCTCGGCCGAGTGCGCACCGTTTGTTAAGACCGGTGGCCTGGGTGACGTGGCGGGCTCGCTGCCTGCGGCACTTGTGCGCGCCGGCGCCGAGGTCATCGTGATGGTCCCCAAGTACGCCACCATCAAGGACGAATACAAGGCGCAGATGGAGCACTTTGCCGACTTTTACGTGAGCCTGGGCTGGCGCAATGAGTACTGCGGGCTGGAGAAGCTCGAGCGCGACGGCGTCACCTATATGTTCGTGGACAACGAGCGCTACTTTGCGCGCGACTATCCGTACGGCTTCTTTGACGACGGCGAACGCTTTGCGTTCTTCTCCAAGGCCATCACCGAAAGCCTGCAGCACCTGCCGGCCGGTTTTGAGTGCGACATCCTGCACTGCAACGACTGGCAGACGGCGCTGGCGCCCGTGTTCTTGCGCGAGTTCTACCAGGGCCTGCCGCTGTACGACCGCGTCAAGACCGTGTTCTCGATCCACAACGTGGCGTTCCAGGGCCAGTTTAGCGACACCGTGATGGAGGACATCCTGGGTGTGGCGCATATTCCGGCGGCAGCTACGCAGCTGCGCTGCGACGCCTGCAGCATCAACTACATGCTGGGCGCGCTGCACTATGCCGATGCCATCACCACGGTGAGCCCCACCTATGCGGGCGAGATCCAGACGCCCGAGTTTGGCGAGGGCCTGGACGGCGTGCTGCGCGAGCGTTCGTACGCGCTGCAGGGCATTCTTAACGGCATTGACGTGGCCGGCTTTGACCCGGCAACCGATAAGCGCATCGCTGCCAACTACACGGTTGAGGACCGCGCGGGCAAGGCCGTGTGCAAGGCCAAGCTACAGGAAGAGCTTGGTCTGGAGGTTCGCGATGACCGCCCGCTTATGGTGATGGTCACGCGCCTGACGCGCCAAAAGGGCATGGACCTGGTTATGTATGCACTCGACCGCATACTGGCCGGCGGCGTGCAGGTGGCCGTGCTGGGCACCGGCGACCGCGACTACGAGGACGGCCTGCGCTACTTCCAGGACAAGTACCCCGGCACCATGGCCGCGCGCATCGAGTTTGACCCGGCGCTGTCGCAGCGCATGTACGCCGCCGCCGATATGTTCCTGATGCCTTCGAAGTTTGAGCCTTGCGGTCTGTCGCAGATCATCGCCATGCGTTACGGCACCCTGCCCATCGTGCGCGAGACCGGTGGCCTGAAGGACACTGTTGTTCCGTACAACGAGTTCACTGGTGAGGGCACGGGCTTCTCGTTTAGCAACTTTAACGGCGACGAGATGGGCGACGCGGTCTTCCGCGCGGCGCGCCTGTTCTGGGATAACCGTGACGCTTGGAACCAGCTGGTCACGCAGGCCATGAGCCAGGACTTTAGCTGGACGCGCTCGGCCGATAAGTATCTGGACCTGTACTTCTTTATGCATCCGGAGATTGAGAGGCCGGCGGGTGTGACTGATGTTGCAGCTGTCGATGAGCCCGCTGCCGCTGAGGCCGAGCCTGCGGCGACCGTTAAGGAGCCCGCTGCCGCTGAGGAGCCCAAGGCCGAGGAGAAGCCGGCGGCCAAGGCCGAAGTTAAGCCCGACGCGAAGCCTGCCGCCAAGAAGACGACGGCCCGCAAGACGACGGCTAAGAAGGCCACGACCACGAAGGCCGCTGCTACCAAGACTACAGCCGCTAAGGCAACTACTGCCAAGGCATCGACTACGCGCAAGCGTACGACCGCCGCTGCCAAAAAGGCCGCCGAGGCCGAGGTCGCTCCCGAGGTAAAGGCCGAGCCCGCGGCAAAGGCTCCGGCCAAGACCGCTGCCAAGAAGACGACCGCGACCAAGACCACGACCGCTAAGAAGGCCACGGCTGCGAAGTCGACGACGACCAAGGCTGCTACGACGAAAGCCGCCGCGAAGACGACCCCGAAGGCCGCTGCAAAGCCCGCCGTCAAGGTCGAGGAGGCGCCCTCCGAGCCCAAGGCCAAGGTAGCTGTCGAGGCAAAGCCGGCCGCCAAAACCACCACGCGCAAGCGCGCTACGACGACGGTCAAAAAGGCCACGACCAAGGCTGCTGCCCCCAAGGCAGAGGCTAAGGCCGAGGACAAGCCCGCAGTAAAGGCCGAGCCGGCGCCGAAGGCCGCTGAGGCCAAGACCGCTCCCAAGACTAAGGCAAAGACCGAGCCCGCCAAGAAGGCCCCGGTCTCCCCCGCCGCTCCAGCCGAGGAAAAGGCTCCGACCAAGAAGACCTCCGTCCGCAAGGCAACGGCCACCCGCAAGCGTCACTAGTCTGGACGATTAAAACTTAATCCAACGCAAAAGAGGGCGCCCCAACCAGGCGCCCTCTTTTGCGTTGAACTTCTCCATTAAAAAGAGGGCCGGTTTACTACGACAAAATGGCTCCGGCCGACCACGGCGGGTAATCTACGAAATTGGCAACGCCTCTACCTGCGGATTTAATATCACCAAATTGACCGTGGTTGAGATCATTCAATTCGTCGTAGTAAACCGATGTACTTTTGTTTGACTACAAATAGTATCCGCCTGGGCGTTTTCGAATATCGCGATAATTTGGATGGTAAAACGATTTTCTAGGACAACCGTTCGCCGATGGTAAACGGATGTTGTTTATACAGCCTGTGTACAACAGATATACTTACTTCTTGTGCGTAAAGCCCATGGCCCGCAGGCCATGATTCTATTGAACTGGACCGTACTATGAGATTGATACACAACAGCCGTCTGCCGCAGTTTCGTACTCCGTTTGGCGCTGTGACCACTGGAACTTCCGTTTCGCTCTCGGTGATTTTGGAGGATGCCGACCCCAACCAGGCGACGCTCACCCTGCGCACCTGGATCGATGAGATCGGTGAGTCTCTGTATCCCATGACGCACGAGGGCGACGGCATATTTACCGTAGAGCTTGAGTGCACCGAGCCCTGTCTTATCTGGTACAGCTTTATCTGCAATATCGAGAGCCAGCCCGTGGTCCGCCTGGGTGCGCCACAAGGCCGCACCGGTGGCGAGGGCGTAACCTACAACTACGCCGAGGTCCCGTCGTTCCAGATTACCGTTTACAAGCACCGCGAAGTGCGTCCCGAGTGGTACGAGCGCGGCATGGTCTACCAGATCTTCCCCGATCGCTATGCCCGCGACGAAAACTGGCGCGAGCGCACGCTGGCCGAGGTCGAAAAACCGCGCAACGGAATCCAGCGCCGCATGGTCGAGGACTGGAACGAACCGCCCGAGTACGAGCGTGCCGAAGACGGCTCCATCAAGACCTGGGATTTTTACGGCGGCTCGCTCAAGGGTATCCAAAATGACCTGCCCCGCATTGCCGAGCTAGGCTTTACGGCCATCTACCTCAACCCGATCTTTGAGGCCGCGAGCAACCACCGCTACGACACGGCCGATTACACCAAGATCGACCCGATCCTGGGCACCGAGCAGGACTTTACGGAGCTGTGCGAGGCAGCCGAGAAGCTCGGCATTTCCATCATCCTGGACGGCGTCTTCAACCACACGGGCGACGATTCGATCTACTTTAACCGCTACGGCAATTATCCCGGCGTCGGTGCTTGGCAGAGCGAGGACTCGCCGTGGCGCGATGCGTTTTACTTCCATGAAGACGGTTCGTATGACTGCTGGTGGGGCGTGGGCAACATGCCCGCCATCAACGAGAGCTCCGAACTGGTGCGCGAGCGGCTCCTGGGCAAGGACGGCGTGATCCGCAAATGGCTGCGCGCCGGTGCCCATGGTTGGCGCCTGGACGTGGCCGACGAGCTTTCCGACGACTTCCTTGCCGAAATCAAAAAGGCCGTGCTCGCCGAGAAGCCCGACGCGCTGCTGCTCGGCGAGGTCTGGGAAGACGCCTCCAACAAGATCAGCTATGGCCACCTGCGCCGCTACCTGCAGGGCTCTGAGCTCGACTCCGCTATGGACTACCCCTTCCGCGACATGGTCATCGGCTTTTTGATGGGCTACAAGAACGCTTACCAGGCAGCCGAGGATATCGAAACCCTGCGCGAGAACTACCCGCGCGAGGCACTGGCCTGCGCGCTCAATCTGCTTTCGAGCCACGACCGTCCGCGTATCATCTCGGTGCTTGGCGGTGGCCCCGACGAGTCGCAGCTGCCAGAGAGCGAGCGCAGCAAATGGCGCCTGGACGATAACTCGATGGGCCTGGCCAAGAGCCGTTTTTGGCTGGCGACGCTCATGCAGATGACCTTCCCGGGTGTACCCTCAATCTATTACGGCGACGAGTACGGCTTGGAGGGCCTTACCGACCCGGGCAACCGACGCACCCTGCCGACCAAGGAAGACCTGCACGACTTCGACACGCTCGCGATCGTCAAGAACGCCTCGGCCGTGCGCCGCGCGCTGCCGTTTATGATCGACGGTGAGATCAAGGCCTTCGCGCTCAACGACGAGGTGCTGGCCTACAACCGCACGGGCAAGGACGGCGCATCCGCGACCGTCATCATCAACCGCAGCCTGCGCAATTCGCACCGCGTGACGATTCCGGCGCTCGGCGAATGCGCGAGCGACGTGATCAGCGGTCACGAGTGCGAGATCCACAACGGTACCGTCACGCTCGACCTGTACCCGCTGGGCTCTTCGATCATCTATCACCATGCCGAGAAGCGCCTGCAGGAGCCGCTCGATCATGGCGCGGGCGTTGTGTGCCACATCACCTCGGTGCCGACCGATGACGGCGAGCCCGGCACAATCGGTGCGCCCACGCGTCGCTTTATCGACCATCTGGCCGCTATGGGCATGCGCTACTGGCAAGTCCTGCCCGTCAACCCCACGGACTTCTTCTGCTCCCCCTACGCCGGCCCCTCGGCCTTTGCAGGCAATATTGATCTGCTACCCGAGAGTCACGAGGAGCTGGCCGCCGACTTTGCTGCATGGAAGGCTCACGGCGGCGAGGATGCCGACCCGCTGTACACGGCGTTTAAACATCGCAACGCCGACTGGCTCGAGAAGTACTGCGTCTACATGGCCGTTAAGAAGTACTTTGAGGGCGAGTCGCGCCACGATTGGCCGGCAGATGTCGCGCGCTACAACGAGTATCTGATCGATGACAAGCGCTTCCACGACGAGGCCGAACTGCAGGCGTACATGCAGTATCGCTTTGACCTTGCCTGGTGCGAGCTCATGAACTATGCGCACAAGAAGGGCATCGAGGTCATCGGCGATATCCCGATGTATGTCTCGGACGATTCGGCCGACGCGTGGAGCGAGCCCGAGAACTTCTGGCTGTCCGATACCGGCAAGGCGATTGAGATTTCCGGCGCGCCGCCCGACAACTTTGCGCCCGAGGGCCAGGTGTGGGGCAACCCGACGTTCCGCTGGGACCATATGAGGGAGACTGGCTACCGCTGGTGGATGGATCGCCTGCACCGTGCGTTCTCGCTGTACGACCGTGTACGCCTGGACCACTTCCTGGGCTTCCACAGCTACTTTAGCATTCCCGCCGGTAAGGCCTGTGCCGACGGCCGATGGCTGGCAGGCCCGGGCAAGGACCTGTTCCAGACCGCCTATGACGAGCTGGGCCCGCTCAACTTTATCGCCGAGGATCTGGGCTATCTGACGCCCGGCGTTCGCGCCATGGCTTCGACCTGCGGCTTCCCCGGCATGGACGTGCTGGAGTTTAGCGACTACGACGTTCGTTGCGGAATTCACCCCACACCGGGAAAGATCCTGTACACCTCGACGCACGACACCTCGACGCTTGCCGGCTGGTGCACGCGCTCCTTTGCAGGCGGCGACGAGCCGAGCGGCATTGCATTGGCAAGCGAGCTCATGGGCAACGCCCTGGCAAGCGATGCGCCGCTCGTTATGATGCCGCTGCAGGACATCCTGGGCCTGGGCGACGATGCACGTATGAACGTGCCGGGCGTGGCCACGGGCAACTGGACATGGCAGGCACAGGAGGCCGACATTGCGGCGGCCGAGGAGAAAACTGCGAAGCTCCTGCGCACCAACCATAGATTCTGGGGCGAAGCGTGATAAAACCCCCGATATGGGGTACAGTTACAGCTGTTTGAATTTTTGCGGGCAGAGCGATCTGCCCGCTTTGTGCTGAAAAGGAAGTATTATGGCGCGCTACGATTACAAGTGCACGAGCTGTGGCAACGTGTTTGAGGTTGAGCACCCCATGTCCGAGACGCCCGAGGTCATATGCCCCAGCTGCGGTGCCCCGGCATCCAAGACGTTCTCGGCCAGCGGCATCAAGTTCGACGGCAGCGGTTTCTACAACACCGACCAGCGCAGTGGCGGCTCCAGCACCAGCGCCACCAGCGGCTGTTGCGCCAACTGCCCGCATAACCACTAATAACAACGTGGCCCCGCGATCAACTCCGATCGCGGGGCCACTTATTTGCGCTATGGGTCGATAATTATTTTTAAAAATTAGTATATTTTAAAATCCGCCCATACCGGCAGCATAAGGATCATCACAAGTACCATCGCTATACCAATGAGTAGATCCGATATAGTTACCAGCTGCATCATATTGATCTAATTGACGAATGACATACTTACCACCACCATTATTGGAAGAAGAAATACTGCTAGAAGATCCACCAGAATTATTATTAGAATAGTTACTACCGCTAGAATAACTATTCTGCTGAGAAGTCTGCTGTTGAGCTTGTGCTGTTACTTCCTCTTGAGTCTTCGCCTCAGCTTCTGCTTTTGCCTTATTTACATCATCAATACGAGTTTGATAACGACTAATCTGTTCATTGATTTGATCGATGAATTTTTTAGAATCCTTTTTGGCATCTTCAAAAATCAGCTTCTGATTATCTTTGTTAGAAATATCATTAAGAAGACCATTGAGGCTATTAATATGCTGCTGGAGAGAGTCAGTATCTTCAGTAGAATTCACATCAAAATTAGCATGATCAACTAGAGAAGTATTCCACTCATTATTTTGAGCCTTACGGCAGCCTTTAATAATGGAATCATACTTATTAAGCAGCTTAGTCCAATCAGGGGAAGTGCCATCCGCATACTTAAAACTGTCATTAGAGATTTCTTTATTCAAAATCTCTTTATTATTTTGAGCATTTTTAATGGTATCAAGACGTTGCTCAAAAGTTAGTAACCCAGGATCAGCCTTAAAGGCAGCAACACTATCGCTAGCCTTTGAATACAAAACTTCAACCTGCTGATTATGTTCACTACATGCTTGTTTGTAATTGTAACCAGCATAACCACCGACACAACCAGCAATGAGCAAAGCAACAATACCGGCACCAATAATTACCCGCTTTTTAATCGAAGAATTCTCAACCTCTTCATTTTCCTGAGTATTATCTTCAGGATTGTCAATCTTGTCCCTATTAAGATCGTTCATTTTAACCCCTCAATATTAAATCTGCGAGCGGTTCATGCATCCAGAAACTTACCAAACCCAACCGCTTACTTTCATACCCGATTTATTAGTCCCATTCCCAGAAAAATCTTCCTTATGAGTTGCGGTGAAATAAGGACTGTTTGGCGGGTAGAAGCCGCTTTTCAATCCCTATTTCACCGCAACTTAGTTGTTACTTATGGACCAGGCGGGCGCAGAAGTGGCCGTCGTAGGAGTCGGCGTTTACGGGAACGCTTTGGAAGAGGCCTCGATCGTTCTGACGTACGAAAACGAGCTTCTTGGCCTGATCGAACTCGGGGAGTTGCAGAATCTGTGCTTCGGAAAGCGGCGCCACGCTAAAGCCGGCACCCTCGGGAGAAGCCAGGAAGGCATCCACGACCTGAGTGTTCTCCTCAGCAAAAACCGAGCAGGTGGCATAGATAAGCTCACCGCCGGCAGCCACGCGCGCGGCGGCTTCCTTGAGCATCGTCAGCTGCAGTTTAGGAAGCTCAACCGTCACGTCCTTTTCGGTCAAGCACCACGGAATCTCAGGATGCCGGCGCATGGTGCCGGTACCCGAGCACGG
>USBA01000034.1 GCA_900552735.1 uncultured Collinsella sp.
TATGCCCACTGGCTCTGCCGCGATTATCGTGAGCGTCCTGGGTGCGGTCGTTATGCCACACAACCTTTTTCTGCACTCCGAGGTCATCCAATCCATGCACTTCGAAGGCCAAAGCGAGCAGGTTATCGAAGAACGTCTGCGCTACGAGCTCTTCGACACGCTCTTTTCGATGGGCGTGGGCTGGGCAATCAACTCGGCCATGGTCATCCTGGCCGCAACGACCTTCTTTGCGCACGACATTGTCGTAGACGACCTCGCCGTCGCGGCAGCCACGCTCTCCCCCATCTTGGGCCCGGCGAGCTCGACCATCTTTGCGGTAGCGCTGCTGTTCGCGGGACTATCGAGCAGCGTGACAGCGGGCATGGCGGCGGGAACTATCACCGCGGGCATGTTCGACGAGGAATACGACATCCACGACCGACATTCCTCAATCGGGGTGGCAGCCTGTTTCGTCGGCGCAGTGGCGGCGTGCTTGGTCGTCCCGAATCCTTTTGAGGGTCTCATTTGGAGTCAGGCGCTGCTGTCGCTTCAGTTGCCGATTACGGTCTTTGTGCTCATACGGCTCACCAGTTCGCCCCGCGTTATGGGCAAATACGCCAATTCACGCCTGCTCAACGCGCTGCTCGTAGGGATCGGCGTCATCGTAACGATTCTCGATGTCGTGTTGTTGACAGGGATGTAATGGGACGGGGCACCTACCCAGGCAAACGTCTCGATCTGTAACATCTAGACACGCTTTTGATGTCTAGATGTTACAGATCGAGATCATTCCGAGGGACAGCTCCGTTTGTCTCAATCTGTAACACGTAGGCCCCGTTTTCACTGCTAGATGTTACAGATTGAGATCTTCTGCCGGACGGTTTTGAATTGTCTCGATCTGTAACAAGTGGACCCATTTTCCACTGCTAGATGTTACAGATCGAGACATTTCTTCAGCTCCAACCTTTTGTCTCAATCTGTAACAGATAGACCCGTTTTGAGCCGTTAGATGTTACAGATTAAGACAAAAGGTCGGCCGGACTCACAACAGACAGGATCGGCCAACAGCAACCGTGATCCCTTGGGGGCGGAGGAAAAGGGTCCCGGCCGAGAATTCGACCGGGACCCTTGGACAGAGCTATGTTCGGCTTTCGCCGTGTGCCTGCGAGTTACTCCTCGACGAGCTCAAACTGATCGGGACCGACGCCGCACACCGGGCACACGTAGTCCTCGGGCAGCTCGGGCGTGTCGACCTCAACCTCGTAACCGCAAACGGTGCACACAAACTTATACGTCTTCTTCTCCTCAGCCATGATGTTCTCCTCTCGAACGCGACTGGTGATGTACTTCACTTATTAGTATATGTTCTCAATAAAATAATGCAAGTGTTTTTACAACAATTCTAGCCTTGATAGGACGAGGCCTTCGGAGGCGTCTTGCCCTTCAGAACCTTGTGATAGTAGTCGTACGTCAGCGGCGTCTCGTCGCTCAGGCGCTCGGCATCCTCGACCTCGCCGATAAACAGCAGATGCGTACCCACATCCACAGTGTCGATCAAACGGCAGCTAAACAGGGCCGCCGCGTGCTCGGGCACATAGGGCATGCCCAGAGCCGTCTCGCGGGTCTCGTATTTGGCAAACTTGTCATAGTCGCTGCTGGTGCGGAACCCAAAGTTACCGATGTAGAGCATGTCGGCGGTCTGATCGATCACGGTCAGCGCGAACGCTTTGGCCGATGCGATGACGCCCGAGGTGACGTTGTCCTTGTTCACGGCAACCGAAATGCGCGGCGGCATGGACGTCACCTGCACCGCCGTGTTGATGACGCAGCCGGCGCGCAGCCCGTCTGCCGCGGCGCTCACCACGTACAGACCGCTCGGCATGGTAAAGAACGCAGTTTTGTCCATAACAATCACTCCCCTAACCCGGGTTGGAACCTCATGGATGTATGTACCCACAAAAAAGGCGACGCCCATAACGGACGCCGCCGCATACACATATGTGCCAAGATTGCAGGTCAGCCAAGTCCCTCCACCAAGTTGCGGTGAAATAGTTCCTGCTTGTCGGGTATTTGGACTCAAACAGGAACTATTCCACCGCAACTTATACAGAGCGCCTAGCGGTTGCGCTCCTTGAGGGCGCGGTCAATCTCGCGCTGAACGTCGCGCTTGGCCATATCCTCGCGCTTGTCGTAAAGCTTCTTACCGCGGCCTAGGCCCAGCAGCAGCTTTACACGGCCGTCGGTATTAAAGTAGAGCTCCAGCGGCACCAGGGCATAGCCGCGGTTGCGCAGTTTGCCGTCAAGAAAATCAATCTCCTTGCGGTGCAGCAGCAGACGGCGCCGGCGATCGGGATCACGATTCCACACGCCACCATGGCTATAAGGGTGAATATGCAGGCCCACGAGCCAGCACTCGCCGCCACGAATCAGTGCAAAGGTGTCGGTGATCTGGCACGCGCGCTCGCGAATCGACTTGACCTCGGTGCCACTCAGCTCAATGCCGCACTCAAAGGTCTCATCGATAAAGTACTCGTGATGTGCCGAGCGATTCTTGGAAATGAGTTTGCGCTCGCGCTTACTGGGCATCGCCGGCCTCCTTGGCGCCATCGGAACCCTTGCCCGTAGCTTCGCGCTTTGCCTTGCGCTCGGCATTGAGCTCGGCGTCGCTCTCGCGCACCAGTTTGATAATCGCCGCGCATGCCTCCTCGCCCACCAAGTCGCGAGCGCGCACTGTCAGGCGCGTCGCCTCCTGCTTGTCGCCGTCACTTGCAGCATCGGTCGCGCACATAATCAGGCAGATGGCAATCTCGGCCGAAGGCGAGGTCGGCACGCCTTGCAGGGCCAGTTCACCCATCACGTGGTCGTCGCTCTCATCGGCGGCATCCGGATAAGCAGTATGGATCTTGTTGAGCAGGCGCGTCGTATGTGCATCGCCAGGGGCCAAGCGCAGTGCCAGACGCGCGCAACCCACGGCCGCCGAGACGTTCTCGGTCTCGGGCTCAAGGAAATACTGACCTAGATTGGCGTAGGCGCGGGCGGCGCACTTGCCATCGCTTGCACGCTCCAGCACCGAGAACGAGAGCGATGCCCATTCTTGCTTGTCCTCGAGTGCGCGGAACAGCTCGGCCAAGTCCAAGCGATAGTTGCAGTTCATGGGGTCCCAACGCACAGCCTGCATCAGGGCATTACGAGCGCTCACATAATCCTGCTGGCGAATGTAGGCAAACGCCATGTCAGAGTACAGGCGATCAAACGGCACCTCGACCTGCACGAGCTCGCGCGGATCCTTCTCCACGCGGCGATAGGCCAAGCGCTCAAACTTGCTATCGAAGCTAAAGTATTGGCGCTTCTCCTCCGTCTTGCACTCGGCGTCGATATACTCCTCGGCGAGCTCCACCAGGCGCTCCAACAGCGGCGTCGCCGTAGCCAGGTCGCCCTGCGCCAGATAGTTCTCGGCATACGTGATGTCTTGCAAGCTGATGGGCAGATCCATGGCTACTCCTCGATCTGAGCGAAACACGGCAGGCGCCGTATATACGGTCGATACACAAAACCCGGGTCTCTTGCGAGGCCCGGGCGTTCATTTGTGGGTAGCCCGTACCAGATTCGAACTGGTGATCTCCGCCTTGAGAGGGCGGCGTCCTAAACCGCTAGACGAACGGGCCATATGTAGCAAATGCAATGGCTGGGATGGAGGGAGTCGAACCCCCATTGACGGAACCAGAATCCGCTGTCCTGCCATTAGACGACATCCCAATGACTGCATCGCTGCGCTCGGCTGTGCCTTTGCGCAAGAAAGAAATATACGGGAAGTCTCGCCGTGACGCAAGCCCCAATTTTGACTTTTTTGAAATTCAGTCAAATTGGCCTAATTTAGTCCAACCCGTGAAGGACCTGTGAAGCCGACCGCTGTACACGAAGGGCAAAACGCCGCGAGCGGTAGCCGTCAACCGTTGGCAGATTCTACCGTGAAAACGATAGCACCAGGCAACACAATCGAAGTATCAATGATCACGTAGATATCGAGGCGCCATGGACGAAGAGCTTGATTACCTATGGGAGACCCTGGGCCTCGAGATCACTGCTGACCTTTGGCCCGAGCGGGACAAAATCCATCCCACACTGCGCCCCGCCATCACGGTAATGCAGGCAAACTACCGCCGCGCCTCATTTTTGATCATGCGGACGTCATGGCATGCGGCGCTCCCCGACCTCAAGCGCATCCAGGCAAGCCTCGTCGAGCTGTCCGGCATGCCGACCGTCATATCCGAGACGAACCTGGAGCGGCGGCAGCGCGAGCGCCTGCAGCGGCAGCGGATTCCGTTTATCTGCCCCGGCATTCAAGCATACCTGCCCTTTATGGACGAAGAGTACTGGAGCGACACGCCCGACAAGCACGCAAAGATCTACGACCCACACGAATGGGCACAGCTGGAGGACTGACCGGGGCAGGCCCGCCGGCGGAAATTGCGTCCCAGATTTCAAGCTCAAACTGGTCCCCGCTTTCCCGTCGAGCCCTCAACCGGAAACCGTGCCCCGGAATCAGCGCTCGAAACGGGATGTCATTTCCGATAGAGCTCTCAACCGGAAAGCGCATCCCGGAATCAACGCTCGAAACGGGACGCACTTTCCGCAGCCGCTACAGCAACGCCTCGGTCCAAGCCGCTTCCCTAAAGCCGGGGATCGCAAAGTCGTCGCCCACCAGCAGCGGGCGCTTAACCAGCATGCCGTCAGTCGCCAGCAGCTCGCAGCATTCCTGGTCCGTCATACCTGCATCCAGGCGAGCCTTCAGGCCCAGCTCTCGATATTTCATGCCCGACGAGTTAAAGAAGCGTCGCAGCGGCAGCCCCGAACGAGCAATCCAGGTCGCAAGTTCATCGGCCGTGGGATTGTCCGTAACGATATCGCGGTCGATATACTCAACCCCATGTTCGTCCAGCCATGCCTTGGCCTTTTTACAGGTCGAGCACTTGGGATATTCAACAAACAGTACGGTCATGGGAATCCTCCGAACATAGATCGGCCAACGCAGGTACACACCATACGAGGCGCTTCGCATGATGGGGCAATTGTAGCCCACGGGTCACACGCTAAACGAAGCGTACCCCGAATCCGCGTTTGATGAACGGCAACAGCTCCATTGCCTCGGGAGTGATATGGCCTGCAACGTTCATGCGCTCGTCGCCGGGAAGATCGACCCGCGCAATCTCAAGCTCGCCTTCGTAGCGCCCATAGCCGCTATTGCTCACAGCGATCGACCCCGCCTTTCGCGACAGGCCGGCACCGGTATCCGTCGGCACGGAATCCGGCTTAAGCGTCGTGCGCGACTCCTGAGACCTAAAGACGAGGGCGCTCGAATCGGGCCGGTCGTGATGAATCTGCCCACGTACATAGGCATAGCCGGACTCAAGCTCGCATTGCACATCCACGTATCCGGCAGAAACTTGAGCAAACAGTGCCCAACCCGCTTCGGAAAGATCGGGGTCGCCGACCAACACAATGTCGCAATCGGCGCCATGTGCAAGCTCAAGCATATTGAGAGCAACCTTTGACGCGCGACCGCGCTGCGCCTCAACCGTCGGCAGTCCCTCGAATACCGGCCCGCGAACGTTGGCATCACCCGGCACAAAAGCCATGATTTCAAAGCCAAGCGCCGCAAGACGAAGATTCGTCCGAGCAATGTCCTCCAGAGCTAAACCGGTATAAGGCTTGGGATAAAAATTGTGGCAGGCGGCAAAACGAGTCACATCGGCGCCGGCTTCACGCCACGATGCGATTTCATCAGAACTCACCGTCGATGCATTGACCACAATGCGAAATACACCGGACAGCTCCGCGACCCGCTGGGCACTAAAGCCATAATCCAAGCGCAGGTACTCCAACCCCAAATCGCGCAGATCCTCGATGCGCTCAAGCCCGAGCAAATCGCACGTGCGAGGCCCCACATCGGCAATGAGCGCAATGCCGCGGGCGGAAAGCAGCGACAGCACATGACGGACCTTATCGGCATACGCCGCTCCCCCATCCTCGGGAATATGCAGCGAGGTAAACGCATAGCGTGCACCCGCCGCGGCACCACGCTCAATCGTCCGCTCAATATCCTGCAGAGGGCTGGAAAGATAAATCGAAATACCCGTTTTCACGCTTCAACGCTCCTTTAAAAAAGGCCGGCGGAGCAGTTAGCCCCGCCGGCACAACCATAGCATCAAGAAATCTTCCGCGCGCCGCGAGCCCTGAGCAACACGGCTCGCGATATCAAACTACTCGCCAAAGAACTCGTTGATCTTCTGCTCGTCGACGCCAAAGAACCACGTCAGGACAAAGCCGGCGGCATAAGCAAGCAGCATAGCGGCAACGTAGCCGAGCTGCTGACCAGGAACGACGATCAACAGGCCAAACAGACCGGAAACGCCCTGAGAAACCGTGCCGATGTGAAGCAGCGCCGCGAGCGCGCCGCCAAATCCAGCACCCAGGCAGGCCGTCACAAACGGACGAACGAGCGGCAGCGTAACGGCATACATCAGAGGCTCGCCCACACCGAGGATTCCAACGGGAATGGACTCTGCGACGTACTTCTTGAGCTTGGCGTTCTTGGTCTTAAAGTACAGCGCCAGACCGGCACCGACCTGGCCGCCGCCAGCCATCATAAGGATGGGCAGCAGGTAGTTGATGCCCTTGGTAGCCCCGTCGGGATCGTTGAGCATAGCGTGGATCGGCGTGAGCGCCTGATGCAGGCCGACGGACACCAGCGGCAAGAAGCCTGCCGACAGGATATAGCCGCCCAGGACGCCCAGCTTCTCGAAGATAAAGGTGAGGACGCTAAAGATGGCAGTCGTCAGCCATGCGCCAACCGGCTGGATGACGAGCATCAGAGCAAAGGCGCCGATGATGAGCACCAGCAGCGGGGACAGGAACGTATCGAGCGCGTTGGGCATAACCTTGCGAATCTGACGCTCCATCCAGGCAAAAAATGCGCCAGCGATGAGAGCCGCGATCATGCCGCCCGCTGCGGGGTTGTACTGCGCACTGGTGAGGGGCAGCAGAATGGCAGTGGCAGGATCAGCCGCGCCAGGCGCAAGCAGGGGCATGGCACTGTTGGCGATACACATCATGCCGGCGATGCCGCCCAGCGCAGCGGAGCCACCAAACTCACGTGCCGCGTTATAGCCCACCAAAATGGGCAGATAGGCAAAGAGGGCCCAGCCCATGGAGCGAATGCCCTGATACCACCACTCACCTGCAAGCGCACCGGCCGTCGAGACATTAATGACGTTGCAGATACCGTTGATAAGGCCAGCCGCAATAATGCCGGGAAGCAGGGCAACAAAGACATTGGAAATCTTCTTGAGGAAGGCCTGAACCGGCTTGGACTCGTACTTGGCCTTCTGCGCGGCCTTGTTTGTGGCCGCAGCGTCAACCACACTCTCGTCGGCAACGCCTTTCGCAAGGCCGGTGAGCTTGGAGAATTCCTCGAGCACCTTATTCACCTTGCCCGGACCCAGCACGATCTGCATCGTGTCGTCCTCGACCAGGCCCATTACGCCATCGAGTGCCTTAATACCCTCCGTGTCGACGTTGCCCGTATCTTTGACGGTCACGCGCAGACGCGTCATGCACGCCGCGTTTGCCAGCACGTTGTCTTTACCGC
The DNA here is from genome assembly GCA_900552735.1 of uncultured Collinsella sp. Taxonomy (GTDB): domain Bacteria; phylum Actinomycetota; class Coriobacteriia; order Coriobacteriales; family Coriobacteriaceae; genus Collinsella. The sequence continues at coordinate 7,628 of USBA01000034.1, forward strand.
CCAAAAGGTCCAGCAGCTTTTGAGCCAGCTCTTTGTTCGTCATAACTCCTCCTTGTATTGGGTATCTCTTCTTGATGTCATATCTGCTCACGCCGTGCACCTATTGGGCATCGGCATTGCTCTTCTCATGGCCACTCACCGCAGCACGGACATGGCCGCGCGCCCGCTCAAGAGCTACCGCAGCCTGCTCGGCATCGCAGCCCAGCAGCACCGAGACAATAGCGGTTTTAACGTGGCCGCCGGCATCTGCAAGTGCCCGAACAGCGCGCTCGCGTGTACAGCCGGTTGCTTCCATCACGATGTTCTGGCCGCGCACCACCAGCTTTTCGTTCGTTTGCTGCACATCGACCATCAAGTTTTGGTACACCTTGCCAATCTTGACCATGGCACCGGTCGAAATCATATTGAGAATGAGCTTTTGGACCGTTCCCGCCTTGAGCCTCGTTGAGCCGGTAAGCACCTCGGGGCCGGGCACGGGCTCTATGGCAAGATCTGCGTCCTCCCCGATCCTCGACCCCTGGTTGCAGGCGATAGCAATGGTCTTGCACCCGGTTGCCTTGGCGTACGCGAGGCCGCCCACCACATAGGGGGTACGACCGCTTGCCGCCAAACCAACGACGAGATCCTTGGAGGAGAGCCCATGTTCCCGCAGGTCACTCGCGCCAAGTTCCTCGCTATCCTCGGCACCTTCGACAGCCTTGATAAACGCCCTCTCGCCTCCGGCAATGAGTCCGACAATCAGATCGGGCGATACGCCAAACGTGGGTGGGCACTCCGACGCGTCGAGCACGCCCAAACGACCGCTCGTGCCCGCGCCCATATAAAAGACGCGTCCGCCGCGCTCGAGCGCCTCGGCAGCCCAGTCGATTGCCGTGGCAACCTGGGGCAACACTTTCGTGACCGATTGGACGGCGCGAAGATCCTCATCGTTCATCGTCGTGACGATTTGCAGCGATGTCATCGTGTCGAGGTCCATTGACTTTTGATTTCGCTGTTCTGTCGTGAATTTTGTTAAATCGAGCATTTTGTTCACCTCATCTTTCCTGTTTCTCGATGTAGTTTTGCTTGATGACATGCGTCACCCGTTCGTAATCGCTCGCAACGTAAGCAGCGTAGAGGGCATCGACAACCATAAGCTGAGCCATACGCGAGGCCATGGCACCGCTGCGGACCAAGGGCTCGCTTGCAGCAACGCCGAGCACGGCATCGGCCATGGTGGCAAGCTTGGACGATCCATCTACTTTGGTCACGGCCACAACGGGACAGTTGTGGCGTTGGGCCTCGGCGGTGCAGTCCAGTACTTCTTGCGTTAAGCCCGAGTAGCTAAAAGCAATGCCGATATCGCCTTCGTGCATGTTCTTGGCGCACAAGAGTTGGTCGTGCCAGTCATCGTACAGATGGCATTCCTTGTCGACACGCATGAGCTTTTGTGCCAGATCGTGTGCAACCAAGCGAGAAGCACCAATACCGAACAGATTGACCATGCGCGCCCGCTTAAGATAGGCTGCACATCGTTCCAAAACGGTGTAATCGAGTGTTCGCGCCGTCGCCTCGATCGTGCGCACGTTGCTTTTCATCACCTTCCCCACGATACGTTCGACGCTGTCATCCACGGAGATGTCCTCGAGGGCAACGTCCTTTCTGTCGCCCAGGAGCGCAAGTTCGGCAATCAGTTCGCGCTGGAACTCCTTGTAGCCCGCAAAACCCAAGCGCTTGCAAAAGCGCAAAATGCTCGAGGGCGAGGAGAACGTGGCATCGGCAAGACCGCGGACGGACAGCCCGACCACCTCATGCGGATGAGCACTCACGTATGCGATGACATTGCGCTCCGCCGGACTTGCGCTGAGCTCACGCTCGCGAAGCCTTAAAAGCAATCCGTTTGCCATCTCAAACACCTCCGTTGAGAAGAATTAAAGACCAACGAACGATTCGTACCGGATATAAACAGCTTTTACGGTACATTGTGCCGCATCATGGCGCACAAAGGGCGGGCATTCTACCACTCGCCCCTCAAATCCGACCGCTCGGAAATACGCGCGACACAAAATGATTCATCAAGGTCGCATTATTCGTAACAGGGTTGTTAACAGCGTCTCGCGCGGGCGCCAATGGGACAGGTCGTGCGCTTATCCAAGCACACCGCCGCCAACGAGACAAACAGCCCAACAAAGAAGAACTCTACGGTATGGGCGACACGACGGATGTTGGTGCCCATCCATATGCGAACGGGGGCAAGCGGGTCGGGACGGGCGGCGGTGGTCGCTGAGTCCGCATCCCCGGCTCCCCTACTCCGTCTCGCGCATCCAGCGATCGAAGGTCCCCACGCACACACCTAGGCGCTTTGCCGCCTGACTCCGGGTAATATTGCCCGCCTCATAGATATCGCGCACTCGTTCAAATTGCGGAGGGCACGGCTTGCGGGGTCGACCAAAACGCACGCCGCGCGCCCGCGCCGCCGCGATTCCCTCCGCCTGACGACGGTGGATGTTCTCTCGTTCCACCTGCGCCACATAGCTCAACAGCTGTAAAACGATATCGGCGATCAGCGTGCTGGTCACATCCGATCCGCCGCAATCTCTCGCACGCGTATCGAGCAACGGCATGTCCAGCACAACGATGGCCGCACCAAGTTCCTTGGTTATACGACGCCATTCCTCGAGTATCTCGCTGTAGTTTCGGCCCAGCCGATCGATGGAAAGCACCACCAACACGTCGCCGGAAGCCAAGGCATGAAGCAATTCCCGATACTGTGGGCGATCAAAGTCCTTACCGCTCGCACGGTCGGCAAAGACATTCGCCGGCTCCACGCCATAGGCGCTCAGCGCATCCAACTGGCGATTCAAATTTTGATCGCGCGAGCTCACTCGCGCATACCCATATACCGTTGCCACAACATCCCCGCTCTCTCGTAAACCTGCCAAATAGGGACAGGTTTGTTTTGGTAGGTCCTATCTCCCAAAAGCATATGAAGAAGCGGCCGAGCTCATGGCAGGGTAATCAAGAGACACGCAAAGAGGGCGGCCCCGAAAGACCGCCCTCTACGCTCTGCCGATACTCACTCCGTGCCGGTTAATGAATGAGCTTAAAGTCCAAATGTCCGCGAGTAGTGTTGACGCGCGAGACCTCGATAATCACGCGCTGCCCCAACTCAAAACGACGCCCCGTGTCGGCACCCGTCAACGTGAGCGCGTCCTCGTCAAACTCAAACCACTCGTTACCCAAACTCTTAATGGAAACCAGTCCCTCGACCTGCGTTAGATCAAGGCGCACAAATAGCCCCATGCTGCTGACCCATGAGACCGTTCCGGCATAGCGCTCGCCCAGGCGATCCTCGTAGTACTGCGCAATCTTGATTTTTTGCGTCGCATGGCTGGCAGCGTCGGCCGCACGCTCGGCATCGCTGCACGCGCGGCAGATTTGCGGCAGGATGCGCGGAAGCGACTCTCGGCCTTTTCCGATCAGCCTCGGCGTACGCACCAAGGCGTCTTTTCCACCCAGCTGCTCGTATGCCAGCTGCAGCTTGAGTACGCGATGCACCACCAGATCGGGATAACGGCGAATGGGGCTTGTAAAGTGGCAGTAGCACGACGCAGCGAGCGCAAAGTGGCCCTCGTTGCGAGGCTTATACAACGCACGCTGCATACTTCGCAAAAGGAGCGTGTTGACGAGTGGCGCGTTAGCCGTGCCGGCAGCGGCGTCAACCGTCGCCTGCAACTCATCAGGACTTCCCAGGGCAATACCCGCCGCACGGCGATCATCGATGATACCGAGCTGCGCCAGCGCCACGGCAGCACCGTGCAGACTGTCGGGGCTGGGGTCATCGTGCACGCGATAGCACGCCTCGATATCGCGGTCGGCCAGCCACTCGGCGACGCACTCGTTAGCCAGCAGCATAGCCTCCTCGATAAGCGAAGTTGCGCAGGAACGCTCGCGTGCCACGATCCGCACGGGCACGCCGTCCTCATCCAGCAGCGCGCGAATCTCGGCCGTATCAAAGTCGACCGAACCGCGTGCGCGACGTATGCGACGCCGAAGCTCCGCGAGTTCGTTTGCGGCGACCAGGAAATCGGCCAGGTCAACGTTACAGCCGCGAGCGGTGTCCTCGCACGCAAGCCCACGCTCAAGTGCTTCCTCGCGCGAGGCTTCAGCCGCAGCGACATCCTCCGCAGCGCCCTCCAACACGGAATACTCAACTGCGCCGGCACGCACCAGCAGCGCCTCGGCGCCGTCGTAGTCCATACGCACACGCGAACGAATCACACTGGGATAGGGGTCGTAATGGCGCACGCGGCCCTGCGCGTCAAGCTCGATGTCGACGGTAAACGCCAGGCGATCCTCGTCGGGACGAAGCGAGCACAGGTCATTAGACAGGCGCTCGGGCAGCATGGGAAGCACACGGTCGGCAAGGTAGACCGACGTCGTGCGATGGCGGGCCTCCAGGTCGATATGTCCGTCCCAGGCAACATAGTGCGAAACGTCAGCGATATGCACGCCCAGCTTATAGCCGCCCTCGAGCGTGCGCTCGAGCGAGATGGCATCGTCAAAGTCGCGCGCATCAACCGGGTCGATGGTGATGACAAAGCGATCGCGCAGGTCACGGCGAAGCGGGTCTTTAAGCGCTGCAGTCACATCGAGCGAAAGCGCCTCTGCCTCTGCCAGAGCCGCCTCGGGATAGCCGTCGGTATAGCCATAGCGCGCCATAACATATTGGACGCCCAGATCGGGCGCATCGTCGCCGCCAATGCGGCGATCGATCGTCACCGTGCCCGACTCCAAGCGCGTCGGGTAGGTCAGAATACGCGCGACGACGACATCGCCAGGGCGCACGCCCAGGCGCTCCGCCGAATTGTCCTCAGGCAAAATAAAGAAATCGGCTTTGAGACGCGAATCGAGCGGTTCGATCACACCAAGCGGGCCGGCCGTCTGATACGTACCCACCACGCT
>USBA01000035.1 GCA_900552735.1 uncultured Collinsella sp.
GTTCAGAACTTCGGCGCCCTCGCCGCTCAGCGCAGACGTCTCGGGCACAAAGATCAGGCCGCCCAGTGCAACGACCAACACGACAGCGCAGGCTGCGCAGGCAGGGACGTGCGCGCGCAGCCAGTTGGCGGGCGTGGCGGTGCCGTCGCGGAACTCGGATACGGTGCGCCCAAAGGCGCCCTTTCTAAACGGCGTCTCGATAAAGCGATATGAGCATTCGGCCACGGCGACCACCAACAGCACCTGCAAAATGTACTGCCACCACGGTGTATCGTTGATGTTGGCGACCGGGTTCATGAGCAACAGCAGGGGATAGTGCCACAGGTAGATGCTGTACGAGCGCTTGCCAACCCACACGAGCGGCTCGGCGGACAGCGCGCGGGCAACCATTCCCTGGGGTTGCACGCAGGCCGCGATGACCATGAGCGTGAGGATCGAGCACAGCAGTGTGCCTCCGCGATACTGGAAGGCGGTGTAGCCGTTGGTGAGCGCGACCATGGCGGCAAGGCCAACCAGACCCACGACGCCCAACACATCGATGGATGCGGGCGAGGACCAAAAACGCACGAGGACGCTCGGCTGTGCCGGGGCGGTCTCGGCTGCTTCGTCGGCCTTCTCGCCAGGCTTGCCCTCGGCGTTCTTGCCGTGCTTGGCGGCGCCAGCTAGGCGATTGAGCCCCAAACGACGAGCGAGACGCACCGGCGCCAGGTCGCGATCGGGGATAAAGGCCATCCGGGCACCCAGCAGCAGCGAGAACACACGGGTGTCGGTGCCGTAGTACACGCGGCTGGGGTCGGCGGCGGGGTTATAGAGCACCATCATGGCGAGGGCAGATACCGCGGCAAGGCCCAGAACCACGCGGCGCGTGTTGGGTTTGCTCACATGCATGGATACCATGGCAAACAGCAGTGGCGGCCAAATCAGGTAGAACTGTTCCTCGATGGCAAGCGACCAAAAGTGCGTGAGCGGCGAGGGGTCGCCCAGAGCATTGAAGTACGAGACGTTTTGGGCAATCTGCCACCAGTTGTTGAAGAACAACAGCGACGGCAGGATGTCGGGGCGCATCTTGGTGAGCATCACGTGGTTGAAGACGGTGCACAGAGCACAGGTCACCACCACGACGGTCACCACGGCGGGGACCAGGCGACGGATGCGGCGGATCCAGAAGCTCTTGAGGTCGATGCGGCCGGTCTTAGCGACTTCGTTGAGCAGCAAGCGCGTGATCAGATAGCCCGAAAGCACAAAGAAGATCGTGACGCCGAGCAGGCCGCCCTGAGCCCACGTAAGATTGAGGTGATAGAGCACCACCGCGACAACGGCGAGCGTGCGCAGGCCGTCGAGGGCGGGAATGTAACGAGATTTGGGACGAGTGGGCGTCTGGTCCGCGGCGGCGGCGCTGGCGTGGTCCGCTTTGTTGGCGGGTGCTCGATGGGGGCTCGGGGTGCGTCGCGGGTCGCCTGCGCGGCGTTCAGTGCGCGGGCGTTCGTGCGGCGCCTGGTTATCGGGCGCGCGGCGCGGGCCGCGTGAGCTCGATTGCGGGAATTGTTCCATAAAACATCATCCAATGACGAGAAAAATCAGCACGTATTCATTGTAGCTGCCCGCTCCTGTGAATGCTTGCTGCTGGCGCAACCTCAAGCGCGCGTTCACATCAAAGTGAACTAAAGTTATAGAGTGCGAAAGCATACGATTGACGGCCGACGGTGGGCATAAAGCCCGCAGATGAGGAGGTTTCCATGGCAGATCGCGGCATCGTTGCGGTGTTCGGCAGCATGAACATGGACCTTTCGGTGGCGTGTGAGCGCATGCCGCGTGCGGGCGAGACCGTCGGCGGTAGCGGTTTTATCACCAACGCCGGCGGCAAGGGTGCCAACCAGGCTGTGGCCGCCGCGCGCATGGGTGCGCGCACGTGCATGATCGGCGCCGTCGGGCGCGATGCATTTGGCGATGCACTGGTGGCGGGACTCCAAGATGCCGGCGTGGGCGTTGAGTTTGTGGCGCGTCGCGACGACGTGGAGACTGGCACCGCGACTATCATTCGCTGCGAGAACGACAACCGCATCGTGTTGTCGCCGGGCGCCAACCATGCGCTTTCGGGCGAGGACGTGGCCTGCGCGCTGCGCTATCTGGTGGCTGACGAGCTTGACGCCGATATCTGCGACCTCGCCCCGGCTGCCGGCGGCGTCTTTATCGCCCAGGGCGAATGCGACCTGATGGCAACGGCTGCGGCGCTCTCTTGCGCCCACGGGTTGGGGTTCTATACGGTCTTTAATCCGGCGCCCGCCTGCGACCTGCCGGCGGGAGCGTGGCCTGCGGTCGACTTGGTTTGTCCCAACGAGACCGAGTGCCAGGTGCTGACGGGCATCTTGCCCACGGGTGACGCGAGCTGCGTGGCCGCGCTTAAGGCCTTGCTCGCTAAGGGTGTCGGTGCCGCGGTTATCACACTGGGCGGATCCGGATCGGTTACGCTCGGCGATGATGGAGGGCTGCTACGCATGCCGGCGCTCTCTAGCGAGGTGGTCGACACGACGGCCGCCGGCGATACGTTTATCGGCGCACTTGCGGCGGCTCGGCTGCAGGGCTTGCCCCTTTTTGAGTGCATGGTCGCAGGCGCTCGCGCCTCGGCAGTGACGGTATCGCGCCTGGGTGCTCAGCAATCGATTCCCACGCGCGCCGAAGTTGAACATTGGTTTGGTTAAACGATAAAGACGGAGAAGCGGAGTAGAACAATGACAACCAAGAAGCTGATCCTTGATCTGGATATGGGTGTGGACGATGCGATGGCGCTGGCCTATGCCATCGCGAGCCCCGAGGTGGAGCTCGTGGGCATCACCACGTGCTTTGGCAACGTGCGCGTCGAGCAATCGGCGCACAACTGCCTTGCGGTGCTCGATCTGCTGGGTCGCCCCGAGGTTCCGGTGTACCTGGGTGCCGACCGTCCTCTGCAGGCGACTGAGCCCTATACGCCGCCGGCGTCCACCGCGCTCATTCACGGCAAGAACGGCATCGGCGGCGCGAGCGTGCCCGCGTCGCCCTACGAGCCGGTGGGGGCGACCTCGGCCGACGGCAACGCTGCGGTCGATTATCTGATCGATGCCGCGCGCACCTATGGTCCCGATCTGGTCTACGTAGCGACTGGCCCGCTCTCCAACCTGGCGCTCGCCCTGGAGCGCGATGCGGCGGCGATGATGTCCATCGGCCGCGTGGTCGTGATGGGCGGCGCCCTTACCGTGCCCGGCAACGTGAGCGCGGGCGCCGAGGCCAATATGGCGAGCGACCCCGAGGCAGCCGACGCGGTGCTGCGCTCGGGCCGTAAGCTCACCATGGTGGGTCTGGACGTGACGCATCGCGTGGTGCTCACACGCCGCGACATTGCCGGCTGGACGGGCTCGGGCACCATGGCGGGCTGCGCATTTGCGAGCATGGTCGAGCACTACATTGGCTCGTACGAGATGAACGCACCCTACCTGGGTGGTTGTGCGCTGCACGATCCGCTGGCCGTTGCCGTGGCGATCGACCCCACGCTCGTAGGTGCGCTCGGCTGCAACCTGCGTGTTGATCTGCTGGGCGAGTACCGCGGTCGCACCATCTGCGATGAGCGCCGCCTGTCCGATCCGGACAAGAGCGCGCTTGTGGCACTGACCGTGGATGCTCCGCGCTTCCTGTCCGAGTTCAAGACGCGTATGGCCCGTGTCCTTGGCTAAGTTGTCTTTTTGGACGGGGCTTTTTTGACTGGTATGATTGGTACGACCATTCGAACCAGCTAAAAGAGCCCCGTCCCAATTTGACTATCGAGAGGATCTGCCATGGAGCGCATCGCCAGCTTTTCCGTTGATCATCTGCTGCTTGAGCCCGGCGTGTATGTGAGCCGCATCGACCGCGATCCGGCGACCGGTGCTGCCGTCACCACGTTTGACCTGCGCCTGACCACGCCCAACAAGGAGCCGGTCATGAACACCGCCGAGTGCCACACCATCGAGCACCTGGGTGCAACGTTCTTGCGCAATCATGCCGAGTGGTCGGGCCGCATTGTCTACTTTGGCCCCATGGGCTGCCGCACGGGCTTTTACCTCGTTGTGTTTGGCGAGGTGACGAGCGAGGAGATCCTGCCGCTCGTGCGTGAGCTGTTCGAGTTTGTCGCCGACTTTGAGGGCGATGTCCCCGGTGCCGCTCCCGAGGAGTGCGGCAACTACCTGGACCAGAACCTTCCCATGGCTAACTGGCTCGCGCGCCGTTACCTCGACCGCGACCTGGCCGATATCGACGAGAAGCACCTGCACTATCAGCAGGCATAAGGGCTTTATCGCCCAAAACGCGCGCATTGGGCGCCTTCGCTTATGCGGGGGCGCCTTTTTGTTGATTGGTCGGGACGAGCGTTCAAAATCGCTCATGTTTGTTCTAGAATGTTCGTATAGTCACATTTACGAACAGGAGTGAACATGCATATCTGCTCTGTCAACGATCCCGAGTTCAAATCCTATGGCAACGTTTGGAATAACGTTCCGTCCGAGCTCACGTCGCCCGTGCTCGAGGCGCTTTCTGCCACGTCCATTCCCGAGGGCAGCAAGTACGTAGCAAGTGCGCCGGAGCTCGAGGGCGTCAAGGATGCCGATAAACTGGGCTTTCTCATGTTTGGCGGCCGACCCTTCCAGCTGGGCTGGTGCAATGGCCACAACACGCAGCTCAACTGCCTGGAGTATCACCGCGCCAGCGAGTTCAACCTGGGCGCGCGCGACTTTATCCTGCTCGTGGCGCATCGCTGGGAGATCGAGGACGGTAAGCTCGACACCGCGTGCGTCAAGGCGTTCCGCGTGCCGGCGGGTACGGTCGTCGAAGTCTTCAACACCACGCTCCACTACACGCCCTGCATGGTCGATGACGGCGGCTTCCAGGTGATGGTGGCGCTGCCGGCGGGCACCAACGGCCCGCGCCCCGAGGCTGCATCCGACATGCCTGCTGCCGGCGACAGCTACTGCTACTGGAAGGCCGACAAGTGGGTCCTCTGCCACGCCGACAGCCCCAAGGCAGCCGAAGGCGGCTACGTAGGCCTCATCGGCAAGAACCTCGACATCACCGTGGACTAGAATCTTCCGTCTCGATCTGTAACATCTAGCGGGCTAAATCGTCTCTACCTGTTACAGATTTAGACAAACTGCAGGGGACAGACCGAACAATCTCGATCTGTAACACCAGGCCCGGTTTTGACGGCCTACCTGTTACAGATCGAGACAAACGGGCCCAAACCACCACAAAGGTGCCTGTCCCCATTGCGGTGGCTGCCTAGAGTTGGCTGCGCAGATAGTCAGCCATATATGGAACGGCGAAACGCACGTAACCGCGGCGCGCCTGTTCGATTACGCCGGCGTCGATGAGGCGCCGGCGATACTTTTGCGCATAGTCGGGTGTGACTGACATACGTTTCGCTACATCGGAAATGCGCGAAACGGCGTCTTCGTCATCAGTCATTGCGTCGAGAAACGCGACGTCTTGGTCCGATAGCGCGGCGAGCGTCGTTTCACAAACATCGTTTTCGAAATCGGCTTTTGACGCTTCGATAGCTCCGTCGACTTGCTCTGGCGTTACGTGTTCTCCTGTCTTGCAGCGATTGCCGATGTTATAGCCGATGAGCTGCAGCATATAGGGCGAGCCTTGGGTTGCGCGAGCGGCACGGAGGCGAAGATCGCCTGGAATATCAAGGTCGAGCTCTTCGAAAGCCCGCTGATAATAGGCATCGACATCTCCGACTGAAAGCGGTTCGAGCGTGACCTTGCGAGCGCGGTTGAGAAATGTCAGCACGCGGTCATTGAGCGTTGCACAGACGGCTCCCGGGAGACCTGCCATAACAAGCGCGACGTTGAGTCCCTCACCGACCAGCTCTTGATAGGCGGTGACGAGCTGTCTAATCTCAGGTGAATTAGCTTGGAGCTCATCGATAAGGATGAGGATGCCGTGCCCCTGCTCGGTCAGCTTGCGCGCCAGCTGCGTGAGTTTGAACTGGAAACTCTTGGTCTCCTGCACATCGCGTGTGAACTCGAGACCGGCTGAGAAGCCGAAGACGCTCAAGCTACCGCCAGAAAGTTTGGGGAGATGACGCTTGCTGACATAAGGCTCGCCTGCTTCTTGGATTTTTTCAACAATGCGCTCAAGCATATCTTCGGAGGCTACGGTGGGTGTGGCGACAACAAAACCGAGCTTGCGTGCGCGGTCGGCAAGTTCCCACAGAAGAACCGTCTTGCCGCTGCCTCGCTGGCCGAGCATGAGCATGGCTCGGTCTCGATTGCCCGGCTCCTGCTCAAGACCGGAGATGAATGTCGAAATCACGTTCCCGCGACCCACCAGATAGGACGGGCGATTTCCAAATGAGGGGGAGAAGATGGTTTCAGTCATAAGTCTCCTTTCCTTTTTTTCCTATTTTTTCCTTTCTTTCCTATTCAGTCAAATGAATTGCTGAGCGAAGGCGGTTACGTAGGCCTCGTCGGCAAAACCTCGGCATCACCTGCGACTAGAATCTTCTGTCTCGATCTGTAACATCTAGCGGGCTAAATCGTCTCTACCTGTTACAGATTTAGACAAACTGCAGGGGACAGGCCGAACAATCTCGATCTGTAACACCAGGCCCGATTTTGGCGGCCTAGATGTTACAGATCGAGACAAACCGGGCCCAATCCATCACAAAGGTGCCTATCCCCTTTGTGGCGGCTTGGGCAGGTGGGTATCAAAAAGTGTCAGGCGGGGTGGCTGCCGGGCGCCTGCGCGCGAAAAGAAGTATCGGCCTGCGCCGTTGCCGTTGAGCGACGCGTTGTTTGCAGGGATACTGGGCCTATGACAACAGCGTGCGAAAGGATCGATACATGGCTTTCCGTAATGACTTCCTGTGGGGCGGCGCGACGGCTGCCAACCAGTGCGAGGGCGCCTACAACGTGGACGGCCGCGGCCTGGCCAACGTGGACGTGGCTCCGCACGGCCCCGAGCGCTATGCGGTGGTCTCCGGCCAGCGCAAGATGCTCGACTTCGAGGACGGCTATTACTATCCCGCGCAGACCGGCATCGATTTCTATCACCACTACAAGGAGGACATCGCCCTCTTTGCCGAGATGGGCTTTAAGACCTTCCGCATGAGTCTGGCCTGGACCCGCATCTTCCCCAACGGTGACGAGACCGAACCCAACGAGGCCGGGCTGGCCTTCTACGAGGACGTATTCCGCGAGTGTCAGGCGCACGGCATCGAGCCGCTCGTGACCATCACGCACTTCGACTGCCCGATTCACCTCATCAAGGAGTACGGCGGCTGGCGCAACCGCAAGCTCATCGACTTCTACAAGAACCTCGCGACCACGATCTTCACCCGCTACAAGGGTCTGGTGAAGTACTGGCTTACCTTTAACGAGATCAATATGATCCTGCACCTGCCGTTTATGGGTGCCGGACTGGTCTTTGAGGAGGGCGAGAACAAGGAGGCCGTCGAGTACCTGGCCGCCCACAACGAGCTCGTCGCCAGCGCATGGGCAACCAAGATCGTCCACGAGATCGACCCCGAGGTCAAGATCGGCTGCATGCTCGCCGCCGGCACCTACTATCCCTACAGCTGCCGTCCGGGCGATGTGCGCCAGGCACAGCTCGACAACCAGGACAACTACTTCTTTGTCGATGTCCAGAGCCGCGGCTATTACCCGGCCTATGCCGTCAAGAAGCTCGAGCGTCTGGGCATCGACGTGGGTATGACCGACGAGGACCGCGAGATCCTGGCCGCCAACACCGTCGACTTCATCAGCTTTAGCTACTACTCCACCCGCTGCTCCGCGGGCGCCGATAACCCCGATGTCGAGAAGACCCAGGGCAACGCCTTCGCCGGCGCCAAGAACCCCTATCTGCAGCAGAGCCAGTGGGGCTGGGCCATCGATCCGCTGGGCTTCCGCATCACCCTCAACGACCTGTACGACCGCTATCAGAAGCCGCTGTTCGTGGTCGAGAACGGTCTGGGCGCCAAGGACGTTGTTGAGGAAGACGGCTCCATCAACGACGATTACCGCATCGATTACCTGCGCCAGCACATTGCCGCGATGCGCGACGCGGTGACCGAGGACGGCGTCGACCTGCTGGGCTACACCACCTGGGGCCCGATCGACCTGGTCTCGGCCGGCACGGGCGAGATGTCCAAGCGCTACGGCTTTATTTACGTGGACCGCGACGACGCCGGCAACGGTACCCTCAAGCGCTCCAAGAAGAAGAGCTTCGACTGGTACAAGAAGGTAATCGCTTCCAACGGCGAAGATTTGGCCTAGGCTTTCCCAGCCACCGTACCTTGGGCCTCATTCGTCGCTTGCGTACCTTAAGTACGCGGCGCTCCCCATTCGACCCAATCTACGGCACCTGGAAAACCCTAGACTCAAATCTTACAGACCTGTCCTAGGCTTTCCCGGCAATCATAGTCTCCTAACCAAAACGCCCGGCGAGCAGTTTGTGCTCGTCGGGCGCTTTGCCGTCTACGGATTTTGGGACATGCGGCCCGCTTTTTCGATCCATCTGTCGGTACACTAAAAGCACTATGGGTACCCGCGAGCGACATATCGGTCACGCGGCCGCCCGATCCGCACCCGTGGCGGATCCCAGGGGCGGCAGGCTCTTCGCCATGCCGCGATTCCTTGTTGGCATAACACATCAGGCGTACCGTCACCGCGTCTTTGCTATCGCCGGCGCCATCACCGCGCTGTTCCTCATGTTTCTGGCAGTCTTGCCGGCGCTGTTCGCCTTCGACCCCAAACTTTCTAACGCCGTGCCCGCCTATAGCGAGGTGTCCGAAGAGGTCGTGGGTGCGCTCGTCCACTCGAGCTCTCTCCCACTGCTTGTCGCCGCAATTGCATTTTCGATCTGGGGCGTATCGGTCTATCTGCGCTGTTTGGACTATGTGTTGCGCCGCCGCCTTGTTGCCGTCGCCACCATCTGCACCCTGTGGATGATCGAAGTCATTCTGAAGTACAAGTCGTTCACGCCGTTCTATGCCACCGTGCTGTGGTACCTGTACTACGTGCCCATGACGCTCATTCCGCTGTTCTACCAGCTGTGTGGTCTGCGCCTTGCGGGCCTGGAGCAACGCCGCCTGGGTCGCCGCTACCGTGCTGCACTGTGGATTGTGGCCATCCTGCTTATCGGATTTGTGCTCACCAACGATTTTCACCAGCAGGTCTTTCGCTTTGACCGTACAAGCGACACCTGGAGCAACGATTACACGTACGGCTGGGGTTATTTCGCCGTCCTCGCGTGGACGGCCTTTGACTTCGTGGCCTTTTTTATCCTGGTGGGCCGGTCCTCGTCCTTTCGCATCCAGCGTTTTTCGGGCACGGCGGCGCTCGTGTTGCTGGGTGGCGCATTCTTTGCCATCTCGTATGCGTTGCGCGTGCCCTGGGCATGGAGGCTCAACTTTTCGCTCGTCTATTGCGTCCTGTGCGTGGTGGCGATGGAAATCTGTCTCGATTGCGGTGTCATTCCGTCGTATCACGACATCGCCGGCATCTTCGACACCTTGCCGCTTGACCTCAAAGTTCTAACGCGCGACCTGCAGGAGGTCTATGCCACGCCGGTGTCAAAGCCAACGCCGGTAGGCGTGCGCGAGGAGTTGCGGACCCAGGAGCACGGCCGCGCCCATGCCTTTGCCGTGGCGTCCGATCCCGATGTGATGTACCGTGCCTTTCCACTGCTGGGCGGATCGGCCCTGCTTGCCCAAGACGTGTCGGAGCTCAACGAGCTTAACCGTGAACTGGCGCATCGTCGCATGGAGCTGCAGCGTCAAAACGAGCTGCTCGCCGCCGACTACGACCTTAAGACGCATTTGGCAGATCAAGAGGCCGAGACCTTATTGGTCCAAGACGTGGACCAAGCGCTTGCCCGCGCGCTCGAAGGGATGTACGACCTGCTGAGCTCGCTGCCGCCGTTGACCGACGAAGCGTCTTCGCACGAGCGCTACCGCATGCTGCAGCGCGCCAAGATGCTCGTCGCCTATTGCAAGCGCAAGGGGTCGCTCACGTTGGCACAGCACGGAGAGAGCGGTTTTGATCGCGACCGCATTCAGCTCATCGCCAACGAGCTCGCAAGTGACCTGCGCACCATCGATATCGACTGCGCCTCGATTATCGCCATACGGCGCCCGTTGCATGCCAGTACGGTAAGCGCCCTGTACGACTGCGTGTATGACTTTGCGTTTTTTGCCTACACCACCGACCATCCGGCGCTTATGTATCACTTGGGCGACCATGACCGATGCAGTGTCGAGCTGCGCGCCACGCTTTTTTCCAACGATGATGAAGATCTTTCGCAGACGCCCGCTGCGCAAGAGCTCGAAAGCGCTCTGCAAGGGCGCAACGTGGCATACCGCCTTGAGGGCGAGCCCGGCCAGCTGCGCATGATCGTCTTGATGCCGAGGGCGGGTGAGTGACGATGCAGATTTCGCTCATTCTTCCCCAAATCGTTGCGCTCGATGTTGTCTTTGCCCTGGCTGCGTGCCTGCAGACGATCCACGTCCCGCTCATCGCATCGCGCCGCTCGTCCTATAACCGTAAGGTGATTTGCGCCTACGAGGCGAGTCTTGTGCTTCACCTGATGATTTCGGCGCTCATCTTATTCGCGTCGTCTGGCTCGTATCTGGTGGCGCCGCTTGACGTTTGCGCCAGGGCAATGGGCGGAGCGTTGTGGCTCAATGCCGCAATCTTTGCCTATGGCGTGGTGCTTATGGTGCGCTATCGTCGCCCCGTCATGCTGGTCGAGCTGCTGCTTGTTGTCGCCGTTACACCGCCGGTGGTTTTTGCCATGGGCTCGGCGTGGACCGTTGTCCTTATCGCAGAGGGAGCGTTCTTCCTGTTCCGTTCCATCGCGGCGCTCTTGATGGACGTCCGTAACCGCCAGGAGGATATCACCGCGTTCTCGACGATCGAGACCATCAACGTGATTCCCGTGGGCATCCTGTATCTGGACCCGAGGGGCCGTCCGCTGCTCATGAACCGCTGCATGCGCAAAAACCTGGTGGAACTTCATATGCCCACCGATCTAGGTGACATGAGCGGCACATGGAACGACCTGCGCAAACTTAGCATGCAAATGCCCGAAAGCAGTAGGAACCGCGTGCGGATTAACTTGGACCGTTTTGGTGAGGCTCGCGCGGTGATCGAGATTTCTCCCGCCGAGATTCGCTTGTTTGTGCACGATGACGTTATGGTTTCGGGCCGCCTCTTCGAGCGCATTATCGGTCTGGATGTAACAGAGTATGCGCATGCTCATGATCGCCTGGCGCAAGCCAACCACCTGCTTGAGCTTGCGGGCCAAGAGCTCCAAGCCCAGATCGAAGAAGTCAAAAAAGTTGCTGATAATGCGGCCTATCTGCGTATGCGAGCTCGCGTGCACGACGTGATCGGGCAGCGCCTGTCCATCCTCCATCGTTATCTGGAGGAGGGGCGCCTGGACGACGAGTCACTCGAGCAGATTGACCCGTTGCTGCGCTCAATTGCCGCCGATTTGCGCAGTGGCGGTGCCAGCGAGCCTGCAGAGCAGCTGGGTGATATCGTCCATGCTTTTGGCCTGGTGAGTGTGCAGATCGATGTTGAGGGCGAGCTGCCAAACGACGCACGTGTCGCCGCAGCCTTTCTGCAGATTATCCGCGAGGCCTCGACCAATGCCACCAAGCATGCGCAGGCGCATCGGGTCCACGTGCGTCTGTGGCAGGAGGGGGCGGATGCTGGCGCCGTCGCGCGCATGACGATTTCTAACGACGGGTCCCCGGCCCCCGTATCGTATCGCGAGGGAACGGGTATCCCAGGTATGAGGCATGTCGCACAGAATCTGGGCGGCAGCCTGGAAGTCCGCACCGCCCCGCCCTTCACGCTTACGGTGTCCATCCCGCTCGCCTCCAACGCTACGGTCCAAAGGAGAAGCTCATGATCCGCGTCCTTATAGTCGAAGACCAGGCCATCCTGCGCGAGAGCCTGGCGCGTTCCGTGGGCGACCAGCCCGACATGACCGTTGTCGCCGCGATTGCCGACGCCTCGGATGCCTTGGACGTTGTGCTCAAGGAGCGCCCGGACATGATACTGATGGACGTATGCACCGAGCATGATTCCAACGGCATCGTGGCGGCGGCGCGCATTAAAGAACAACTGCCCGAGTGCCGCGTCATTATCATGACGGGCATGCCCGAGATCACCTTTGTGGACCAGGCGCGCGAGGCGGGCGTCGACAGCTTTGTGTACAAGAACGTCGGTATCGACGAGCTATTCGCCGTGATGCGCTCCACGCTGGCGGGTTACTGCACGTTTCCCAAGCCGCCCGAGAGCATCTTCTCGGGTACGGCGGCCCTAGACGATGTCGAGTTGTCGATCTTGCGCCTTGCTTGCGAGGGTAAGAGCCGCCGCGAGATCGCGGCCGAGCTGTTTATGAGCGAGGGCACCATCAAACGCCGCATCTCGGAGATTCTCAACAAAACCGGCTACGACAACATCATGCGCCTGGCCGTGCGCGCAGTAACGGAGGGCAGCATCGTTCCCAACATGGAGCGCTAACGCTCGTTACGCATCGGC
>USBA01000036.1 GCA_900552735.1 uncultured Collinsella sp.
ACCGTTCGACAGCGCTTCCACGCAGACGACTGCCGAGGTAACCGAGCTGCACCACGATGACGATGACGATGACCTAAAGCCCCTCGGCGATCCGAACAGCCTGTACGACGATGATGACGATGACGATGAGGATGGCGGCGAAGCGACGCTCTCCGAGCAGAACCTCTACCGTCGGCTGAGCGAATACTACGATCTGCTCGAAGATCTCGACAGCCAGGTCCGCGGCTGCGCGCAGAACTTCAACGGCAGCTATCTGGAAGAAGATCGCACCACCCGTCAGAATCTCGCCGACGTCGCCGAGCGCACGGAGGACACCATCGAGCAGTATTACGACATCGTCGAGGACCTGGACGTCCCGGCGAGCTCCAAGAACTACAGCTCTTGGAAGGACATCATCGCCCTGTACGACGACTTGGATCACCGCATCGACGCGATCTGCGATGCCTGGGAGATCAGCCTGAAATACGCCAAGCCCGCGGACCACAAGAATGAAATCGTGGCACCGCTGTCACGCGACAACGCGGCGGGCACCAATGACAATAAGTACCGCCTAGACTTTGAGGAGCGCTATCCCGGCGCCAAACCCGTCGAAGTGAACTAACGCCTTGTCGTTTCCGAGCCGGCAGTTAGGGACGTTCCTAAACTGCCGGCAGAAAAAGGAATGTCCCTAACTGCCGGTCAAAAAACGAGCGAGGATCATGGGACCCTCGCTCGTTTTTTGGGCAATGTTTCGACTGCGCCGTTACTTGTCGGCGGCTGCTTTCTTGGCAGTCGACTTCTTCGCGGTCGTCTTCTTGGCGGCAGTGGCTTTCTTAGCCGTCGTCTTCTTCGCAGTCGAGGTCTTCTTCGCCGCGCTCGCCTTGGTCGTGGTCTTGCGGCCGCGGGCGGGCTTCTTCTCCTTGGTCGGGCAGTCCATGTTCACGCAGATGCGCCACGGGCCGCGCGCGGTGTTGACCACCACGATGGGGGCGCCGCACTCGGGGCAGGTCTCGCCCGTCGCCTCGAGCTTGCCACGCGCCGGCAGCGGATAGCTCACGCCGCAGTCGTCATAGTTGGTGCAGCGGATAAAGCGCTTGCCGCTCTTCTCGCTCTTGTGTGCGATCAGGTCGCCATGGCGTCCTGCCTCGGCGCACACCTTGCACTCGCCCACCTTAAGGTCGGGCTCGTAGTTGGTGGGGCATGTGGGGTTCACGCAAATCTCGAAAGCCTTTTGGCGGAACGGCTGGCACTTAATGCGCGGCGCACCGCATTCGGGGCACACAGCAGCCTCGCCCTCGAGCGGGCTCACCTTGACGCCGCTCGGCACCGGATAGGTCACATCGCAGTCGGGCCAGCCCATGCAGCCGATAAAGCTGCCGCGGGTCTTGGCGCTCGTCTTCATAACCAAGTCCTTGCCGCACTTGGGGCAGGCGCCCACGCGCGCATCGGCCGTGACGGCGTCGCTGATAGCATCGCCCAGTTCCTGCGTATGCTTGAGCAGCTCGTCGAGCACACCGGCCAGCAGCGCGCGCGAGTGCGTCACGACATGCTCTTCGGTGTCCTCGCCGCGCTCCACGCGGGTCATGTCGCCGTCGAGCTCGCTGGTCATATCGGGGCTCGTGATGCGCGGGGCAAACTGCGACAGTGCATCGATGATGGCGATGCCCAGCTGGCTCGGCTCCACGGGATCGTTTTTGAGATAGCGCACGGCATACAGGCGCTCGATGATGCTCGCGCGCGTGGACTTGGTGCCCAGGCCGCGCTTCTCCATCTCCTGCACGAGCTTGCCCTGGCTGTAGCGTGCGGGCGGCTCGGTCTGCTTGGCCTCGAGCTTAATGTCGAACACGTCGACCGCATCGCCCTGCTCCAGCGGCGGCATCTGCTCGTCGCGCTTGAGTCCATACGGATACGCCTCGCGGAAACCCGGGGTCACGAGCACATCGCCCGAAGCCACGAACGGCTCACCATTGACGTCGAGCTCGAGCTTGGTGTTCTCGATGGTCGCGGGACCCATGAGCGTTGCCAGGAAGCGACGGGCGATGAGGTCGTAGAGCTTGCGCTGGCCACCGTCGAGCGCGGACGGATCGCCCTCGCCCGTGGGATAGATCGGAGGGTGGTCGGTGGTCTCAACCTTGCCGCGCGTGGGCTTCATGGGACCGGCGAGCACCTTTTTGCACACGGGCGCCAGCGCCGGGTTGATCTTTGCAAGGTCGCTCACCACGGCGCCCAGATCGAGCGTCGCAGGGTACACGGTATTGTCGACACGCGGGTAGCTGATGAGACCGGCCATGTAGAGGGACTCGGCGATGCGCATGGTACGCGCAGGTGAGATGCCCTCGGCTGCGGCGGCAGCCTGCAGCGAGGTGGTCGCAAACGGCGTGGGCGGCTGCTGCTTGCGCGAACGCTTGGTCACCGCGGCGACGGTTGCCGTCGCAACGCCGTCAACGTGGCCGTACGCCGCCTCAGCAGCATCCTTGTCGGTAAAGCGCGCCGTCTTGTGCGCAATCTTAAAGCGGTCGTCCTCGGCAGCACCCTGTGCGGCGCCCATGCCGCGGATCTGCCAATAGTCCTCGGGCACAAACGCCATGCGCTCGCGCTCGCGCTCGACCACCAGGGCAAGCGTCGGCGTCTGCACACGGCCGGCAGAGCGCACGTTACCAAAGCCGCCAAACTTGGCGAGCGTCAGGTAGCGCGTGAGCACCGCACCCCAAATGAGGTCGATGTGCTGGCGGCTCTCGCCGGCGTCGGCCAGATTCTGGTCGAGCGAGACGAGATTATCGAAGGCCTGCGTGATCTCGGCCTTGGTAAACGAAGAATACTGGGCGCGGGCAACCGGCAGGTCCGGCGCCACCTCGCGCACCTTGTTGAGGGCGTCCGAACCGATCAGCTCGCCCTCGCGATCGAAGTCCGTGGCGATGATGACACTGTCGGACTTCTTGGCGAGGTTCTTGAGCGAACGAATGAGTTCCTTCTCGGCCGGTAGCTTAATGACGGGCGCCCAGGTGAGGTAAGGCAGGCTCTCGAGTTTCCAGCCCTTGATTGAGATGCCATCGGCAAGAAACGGCTTGCGCTTGGTGTCGTAGGGCGGACGGGCTAGACCGTCGGGCATATCGGCCGGCAGCATCTCTCCGTCCTCGGTCACCGAATACCAACCCAGCTTTTTATCGAACAGCACGCTGTCGCAAAAATCGGGCGCTAGGATGTGACCGGCAAGGCCGATGGTCACGCACTCCTCGCCCTTCCACTCAAAACGGTAGATGGCGGTGTTGTACACCTTGTCCTTTTTGGGCTTGCCCGTGGACAGACGCTCGGCAATCTGACGCGCGGCGTCGTTTTTCTCGGCGATGATGAGCTTCAAAAGAGGCTCCTATCTCGTATCTCTGCGGCTACGCCCGCCCGTATGGCGGCCGACTTACGCCCTTGCTTGCTCAATCTGCCCGATGAGCCAATCGCACCAGGCATCCATGCCCTCGCCCTTGCGCGCGCTCACGGCAAACCGCGGCGCCTGCGGATTGAGGTCATCGAGTGTCTTAGTATACCTATCCATGTCAAAATCGAAAGCCGGAGCCACGTCGACCTTGTTGAGCAGCTGCGCGCCAGCGTGCTGGAAGATGCCCGGGTACTTGATGGGCTTGTCGTCGCCCTCGGGCACCGAGAGGATCATGATGGACAGGTTCTCACCCAGGTCAAAGTCGACTGGGCAGACCAGGTTACCCACGTTTTCGATAAAGATGACATCGATGTTATCGAGCCCAACGGCCTGGTCGAACGCGTCAACGGCCTCCATGATCATATTGCCCTCAAGGTGGCACAGGCCGCCCGTGTTGATCTGGATGGCGGGCATGCCGGCTTCCTTCATGGTAATGGCATCGACATCCGAGGCGATGTCGCCCTCGATGACGGCGCAGCGCAAGCCGGCCTTGTCGCGCAGGTGCTCGTTGGTGCCCAGAATCGTAGTGGTCTTGCCCGAGCCAGGGCTCGACAACACATTGATCACATAGGTGCCTGTCTCATCAAATCGCTGTCGCAGCTGATCTGCCAGGCGCTCATTGCGCGACAGAATCGGCGACGCGATATCAATCGTTTTCTCAGCCATACTTAGCGCTCCTTAATTTGGCCCCTTTATACCCCATCACCAGATGGCTAGCGGGCTAATCGTCGGGGGTTTCGATTTCGATACTCGCGATATCGAGCTCGCGGCCGTGCAGCAGACGCACGTTGGCGCCGCCACATTGAGGGCAGCGGCAATGGAAACGGTCGTGATCGAAGACCTCACCGCAGTCCTGGCACTCGCTTTGTGGATGGACCTCCTCCACGGCAAGCTCGCAGCCCTTCGTGAGCGGGTCCTCGTCGCGAAACGTCTCCCAGGCAAAGTCGAGCGCCTCGCGCACGATCTCGGTCATATCCCCGATACGTAGCGTAACCAAAACGGCGCGCGAGGCCCCCGCCCCACGCGCCGCGCGAATCACTGTATCGAGTATGCCGTTGACAATGCCAACCTCGTGCATACCGATTTACTCCTCGTCGTCCTCATCGTCCGAGAACAGGTCCAGACGACTCACGAACAAGCCCTCCTTGCCCTCGCGCGCGGTAATGACCACGCGAGCGATGGCGAGCGAAATCTCGTAGAGCGAGAGCAGGGCGCCATACATGAGCCCCAGCGTAACGGGCGAGCCGTCGGGCGTAATCACAGCCGAGCCCACAAGCAGGCCAACGTATACATAACGCCAGGCACTGCGGAAGGCCGCGTAGGACACGATGTGGAAGACGGACAGGTAGAAGATGATGAGCGGCAGCTCAAACGCCACGCCAAAGCCAATCATAAAGAGCAGCTCCATGTTGACGTAGTTCTCCAGATCGGGCAGCGCCGTAGCGACGGCCGAGGTCTCGCCGATGAGCCACTCAAAGCCCGCAGGAATGATGATGAAATAGCAGAAAATGGCGCCCAGGAAGAACAACACCGTCGAGGCGAGCACCGTGGGCACGACCCACTTGCGCTCGTTGGGGCGAAGCGCCGGCAGGAAAAACGCCAGAATCTGCCAGATGATCATGGGCGTGCACATGACCACGGCCATCTTGATGGCCAGCGAGAAGCGCAAGCCAAAGCCGCCGAGCGTGGTAGTGATGTAGAACTTACCGTCCGGCACAAAGGAGCGGATGGGATCTTCCAGGATGTCGAGCACTACAGGCGTGGCGAAATACAGCACGATAGCGGCGGCAAACACCGACACGACCACGATGGTCAGGCGGCGACGGAGTTCCCCCAGGTGATCGAAAAGCGGCATTCGCGCAGGTCCGATAGGCATTACTCATCGCCTCCCTTCGGGGCGTCGGCGGCAGCAGCGTCGTCCTCGGCCTCGAGCTCGCGAGCGAGCTGGTCGACGACGGCCTTGCGCTTACGGGGACGACGGGCGTAGAGGTCAGCCGTCGTGGGCTCTGCCGGCTCGGGCTTGGGCTCCGGCTCTGCAGCTGGCTCGGGTTCGACGGCGGCAGCAGCAGGCTCGGCCTTGGCGGGCTCGGCGCTCTCGGCCTCATCAGCAGCGCCTTCGCCCTCGGTGGCACCCTCGCTCGCAGCCTTCTCGGCGGCAAGGCGGGCACGGCGCTCGGCAAAGGTCTCCTTCTTTGCGGGTGCAGCCGTCCCGGCGGCATCCTCGTCCGCATCGGAATCGTCATCGACGACAGCCTTCTTGGGCTTGACCGGAGCCGACGCGGCCTCGCTTACCGGATCGATGATCTCGGACTGAACAACGGCCGTCATCTTTTCCTGCGTCTCGCGGAACTGACGGATGGCACGGCCGATCGTGCGGCCCATCTGCGGGAGCTTATCCGGGCCAAACAGCAAAAAGCCGAAGACCACGATGATCGCGAGCTCACCCTCTCCAATACCAAACACACATACCTCCAAGGCTCGATGTGAGTCGAGCCCGCACCGCGCCATTCGGCCGGAACTCGTCTATTCATTCGGTCAAGTATAGCGCCCGGACGCCAAAACGTCCGAGCGCATCACAAACATATGCCAAACGGCACGCCCTTTTGGGGGCAAAGATTATGCCGCCGTGATCGAAATCTCCTGGTCGACGCCCAGCAACTGGACCACGCGCATCACCGGGGACTGCACGTTGACGCAGCTGAAGCGCTTACCGTGGTCGACCGCGTGATGTGCGGCGCCCACGAGCACGCCAATGCCCGTCGAATCGATATAGCTCACCTGGGCAAAGTCGAGCTCAACGGCCTCGGTGGGCTGCTCGAGCGCCAGATCGATGGCGTTGCGCAGGCTGTCGGCGTTAGAGATGTCGATCTCGCCGGTCACCTTAATGGTGTATAGCTCCGGCGTGGGGTTGGTGGAAATAACCAAATCCATGTATACGCTCCTTTGCGTAGCGAGAGTGCGGATAATACGGGGAGTCGCGAGCTAGGCACGCTCGGCGCGCGCCAGCTCGGCGGCGACGAGCTTAACAGCCAGCACCAGCACGCCGAGCGCGGCCTCCAGGTCCTCGACCGTGGGATAGCTCGGCGCGATGCGGATGTTGGTGTCGCGCGGATCCTTGCCATAAGGCCAGGTAGCACCAGCCGGCGTGAGCTTGACGCCCAGGTCGGCACAAAGCGCTGCGACCTTTTGGGCCGAGCCCTCGGGACCATCAAAGCTCACAAAGTAGCCGCCGCGGGGATGCGTCCAAGTGGCGCAGCCCGTGTCGCCCAAACCCTCGGTGAGCTTGCGCTCGACGGCCTCAAAGCGCGGGCGCAGGAACTCAGCGTGCTTTTTCATGTGCTCCTTAACCGCCTCGATGGTGGGAAGGAAGCGTACATGGCGCAGCTGGTTGAGCTTGTCGGCGCTGATCAGGCCAGCCTTCAGACGCTTGGAGAACTCAGCGATAACCGCGGGGCTCGCACCGATGAAGCCGATGCCGGCGCCCGGGAAGGTAATCTTGGACGTCGAGGCAAAGGCCACCACGCGGTCCTCGGCGCCCGCCGCGCGGGCGAGGTCGAAGATGTTGGCGAGCTCGTCGGTCTCGTCGTACAGGTCGTGCACGCAGTAGGCGTTGTCCCAGAAGATGCGGAAATCGGGCGCGGCCGTGGGCATCTCGACCAGGCGGCGCACGGTGTCCTCACTAAAGGTGATACCCGTGGGGTTGGAGTACTTGGGCACGCACCAGATACCCTTGATGGAATCGTCGGCGGCAACGAGGCGCTCGATCTCGTCCATGTCGGGGCCATTATCGGTCATCGCGACGGGGACATTCTCGATACCCAGGTCGGCGGTGATGCCAAAGTGACGGTCGTAGCCGGGAACAGGGCACAGGAACTTGACTTTCTTGCCGTCGTGCGCGGCCTCGTAAGCCTCCCAAGGCTCGCTGCCGCACGAACCGCAGCGCCAAAACATGCCGGCGATATCGTGCTCGATCAGAAGGCTCGACGAACCCAGTACGAGCGTCTGCTCGGCAGGGCAACCCAGGAACTCCCCCGCCAGCTTGCGCGCCGAGGGAATGCCCTCAAAGCAACCGTAGTTTGAGCAGTCGACGTTGCCGTCGTGCAGATCGGCATCGGCATTGAGGATATCGAGCATGGGTCGAGAGATGTCCACCTGGGAGGGCGACGGCTTGCCGCGGGCCATGTCGAGCGCCAGGCCCTTGGCCTTGACCTCGGCGACCTCGGCTTTGAGCGCCTCGATGGCGGCATCGAGTTCGGTGGTTTCCATCTTCTGGTAGATCGTCTGCATGGGTGCGACCTTTCGCGAAGCGGGACGTTGCAGTTCGTCTAAGTATAGACCGCCACCGCCGCAACGGCATGAAGCCGTGATAGATTAAGTTCATCGCAATGATTTACGAATCGCCGCGCATGCCGGCGTGGGGCGCCCAAGGAGGCACTATGGAGTACGGATCGTTTCAGGCCGAGGAATTCGGCGACCTGCAGCGCCTGGTCGACGGGCTGTTTTACGACCGCCACGCCATCGACCGCCTGGATCTCATCGTGCAGGCCGAAATCTTGGACCTGGCGCCCGATCTCATGGAAATCGTCAACCTGCTACCGCCCGGCTATTACGACCGCCAGTCACTTTGCGACCAGCTCAACTCCGCCTTGGCCGCCCACGGCTGGGGCGCCGTCTACGGAACGGTGGAATAAGCCTAGTCATTTAAGAACGTCCCCATTGACTAAAACGCCGCTTGTGATGGTGTCCACAGGCGGCGTTTTCAAACTTGTATATGCTTTTACTTGTCTTTGGGCGCGGGGTGTTTGCAGACCACGCTCATGTAGATCATACCGAGCACGGCGGCGGTGACCGAACCGGCAAGGATGGCGGCCTTGGCAGCCAGAACCTCAAACTGGGCCGTCGGGAAGGCAAGACCGCTGATGAGAATCGACATGGTAAAGCCGATGCCGCCCAGAATGCCCACACCGGCAATCATGTGCCAGTTGACATTGTGCGGCAGCTCGCAGACCTTGAGCTTGACCAAGGCGAACGTCATGCCAAAGATGCCGATCGGCTTGCCCAGCAGCATGCCAAAGTACACGCCGAGCGTCACCGGGTCGGTGAGCAGCGTGCTCATGTCCACGCCCACTAGGCGAACCTGTGCGTTCACGAACGCAAAGATCGGAAGAATCACAAAGTTGACCGGCGTGGAGATCAGACGCTCCATGCGGATGAGCGGCGGGGTGACGCGGTGCATGACGCGCTCGACCTTAGTGGTCGAGACGGTAAAGTCATGCTGGCCCAGGATGTGTGCCTCGTCATCGTAGCTGTCATCGAGCAACGGCAGGCACTCGCCCAACCAATCGGTAAGGCTATCGAGCTTGACGCCGCACTTGGCCGGGATGGTAAAAGCCAAGATGACGCCGGCAAGCGTGGCGTGTACGCCGCTCTTGAACATGCAGAACCACAACAGCAAACCCAGTACCGAATACGGGGCAAGGCGGTAATGCTGCGTCTTGTTGAGCCACACGAGCGCGCAGGTCACAAGCGCGGCGGCGCCCAACCAAAACGGATTGGGGCTCTGACCGTAGAAGATGGCGATGGCGGCGATAGAGATGAGGTCGTCGGCGATGGCGAGCGTCGAGAAGAACACGCGCACGCCGTTGGGCACGCGATTGCCCAAAAGCGACAGCACGCCCAGTGCGAAGGCAATATCGGTTGCCATGGGGATGGCCCAACCGTTGTGAGCGCCGGCATGGTTAAAGATCAGGTAGATGCAGGCGGGAACGACGACGCCACCCACGGCCGCCAGCATGGGAAGCATGGCCTGACGCGGATTCTTGAGCTCGCCGACCGTCATCTCGTACTTAAGCTCAATACCCACCAACAAAAAGAAAATCGCCATGAGAAAGTCGTTGACGAAAAGCTCAACGGTGAGACCGGCCGTAAGGTTGCCCAGACCCACATACAGCGGGGTCTCCAAAAAGTGATGGATGGCCTCGTAGGCATCGGTATTGGCGCAAATGACGGCGGCGATGGCGGCGAAGACCATGACGGCGGCGGAAATCGTGCCGTTCTCGGCGATGCGCTCCCAGATGTCGTGACGCTCAAAACGCTTGCGCTCACGGACGTTGAACAGCTGCTCGGGTGCTGCCATGGGCGGCTCCTTTCACGGGAAGGCTCCCGTCTTAAAAA
The DNA here is from genome assembly GCA_900552735.1 of uncultured Collinsella sp. Taxonomy (GTDB): domain Bacteria; phylum Actinomycetota; class Coriobacteriia; order Coriobacteriales; family Coriobacteriaceae; genus Collinsella. The sequence goes on from USBA01000036.1 coordinate 9,584, forward strand.
AGCACGGCCCGCCCAAGTGGCGGCGCCGCGCTCTAACGTATTACGCTTGCATCTAGCCTACCCTGCACGACAAGCACGCAGGCGTGGCCGAAAAGCGGAACCACAGGTTGAACATTATTTGCCCAACGGCACGGGCACGCCTGTCCAAGAGACGACGCGGCGCCATGCACAAAAAACGACCGGAGCGCGGGGCGTCCGCGATCCGGTCGTGGCGTTTAGTGAACTAAACCTAGCAGGCGGCCATGATGGGGGCAGCGACCTGCTTCTTACGGGAGAGGACGCCCGGCATCCAGACGCCGTCGTGCTCGTCGGCAATGCCCAGGCCCTTCTGAGCGGCCTCGGTCTCGCCCTCGAGCAGGACCTGCGAGCCCTCCTCCATGATGTCGGTGATGCACAGGACAATGCCGTCAGCGCCCTTCTCGGCAGCGTAGGCGCGCATGGCCTCGCGAATCTCGTCGATCATGCCGAGTGCGCGGGTCTTGTCGACAGTCTCGTACTGGCCGATGAGCAGCTTCTTGCCGGCGGGCTCGAACATCTTGATGTCGTTGCCGACCATCTCGGCAGCGGTAAAGGAGCCGGACGGACGGGTGAGGAAGACCTCCATGCCAAACTTGACCGGGTCGACGCCCACCTGCTCGCCGAGCTTGGCGGCGACGGCGCGGTCGACATCGGTGGTGGTGGGGCTCTTGAGCATGAGCGTGTCGGTCATCATGGCCGAGAGCAGCAGCTTAGCCTGGACGTCGGAAAGCTCAACGCCGAGCACGCCGGCGAGCTTGGTGACGATGGTGCAGCTGGAGCCCCAGGGCAGGCAGATGTAGTGCAGCGGGCCGGCGGTCTCGAAGTCGCCGATGCGGTGATGATCGACAACGCCAAAGACCGTGGCGTCCTTAAGGCCGGCGACGGACTGGGCAGACTCGTTGTGGTCGGTGAGGACGACGAGCTGACCGGCCTCGACGGACTCGATCACGCGGGGCTCGGCGATGCCGGCGTCGGCGAGCAGCTTGGCGGACTCGGCCGGAAGCTGACCAAGGGCGCAGGCCTCGTAGGTGTTGCCGGCATACTCAACCTGGTTGAGCAGCTGGGACAGGACGACGGCGCTCATGATGGCGTCGTTATCGGGGTTCTGGTGACCAAAGACAAGAACGTTTGCCATGGATATCCTCCACTTGATATGTGTACTTGGACGTAGCTATGGTAGCACGCCGATGCCGAGCCTTCGCAGACGGAAGGGTCACGGCATATTTTGGGGCAGGCATGGGGGCCAAGACTGTCCCTTTTGCACCGTGTTGGTGCAAAGTAACCTGACCCCCTTGCACCAGCTATTTACCGGCGGCGCGCAGGGCTACGTAGGCGGCACCGATGATGCCGGCGTCGTTTCCGAGCGAAGCGACCTTAATGGGCGTCTCGCGCGAGGCAGAGAGCGCGTACTGCTTAAAGTGCTCGCGAACCTTGTCGAGATAAACATCGGCCGAAGCGGACGCGCCGCCACCGATCAGGAACATCTCGGGGTCGACCACGTTGGCGATAAGCGCCAGGGCGCGGCCAAGGTAGTCGGCCATGGTGTCGGCTGCGGCCAGCGCGAGCTTGTCGCCCTCGCGGCAGGCCTGGAACACGTCCTTGGAATCGGAGGGGCCGGTGAGCTCAATGGGCTCGACGCCCGCCTTCTTGCACTCGGCAAGGTAGTTGCTCACCACGCCGGTGGCGCTGGAATACTGCTCCAGATGGCCATGGCCGCCACAGCCGCAGGTGCGCTCCTCGGCCGGGTTCAGGCACATGTGGCCAATCTCGCCGCCGGCGCCCACAACGCCCGATACCACGTCGCCGTTAACGATAACGCCGCCGCCCACGCCGGTACCGATGGTGACCATCACCACGTTCTGCACGCCCTTGGCAGAACCGAGCCAGGCCTCGCCCATGGCAGCGGCGTTGGCATCGTTCTCATACTTAACGACCGCATCGGGGCAGTGCTTCTGAATGGCGACCCTCAGCTCGGGCAGGTTAATGGCAATGTTGGCCTTGACCTTGGCATCGCCCGACGCCGGGATGGGACACGGAACGGCCAGGCCAATGCCCGCCACAAAGGCACGCGGAATCTGTGCCTTGGCGACCACCTGGTCGATAGCCTCGGTCACCGCGGCAAAGCCCGCGGCGTCAACGATAGGAGGCGTGGGCACGCTGGCCTTGGCAAGCAGGTTGCCATCCTCGTCGAACAGGCCCTCCTTAACCGAGGTGCCGCCAACGTCGATGCCGATGTAGTACTGCTTAGGTTCCATGGGAGCCCACCTTTCGAGAATTGGGTCCGCGGCACAGAATCGCGGACGCATACATTGCCTGTATGGTACCGCTCGCACAGGCAAAACGCGCCGCCGAGCTCGCACATTTTTAGCGAATGTTTAAACAACTCGCGCATAAAAAACGGCCCGCACGCGTTCATCCGCGCACGGGCCGTTCCGGGACGCTATCCCTCCATCGCAGCGATGGCCTGGTCCAGGATCTTGGGCGCATTCATGCGACCGAAATCCAGCATGTCGAGCATCACGAGCTTCACGCCCGCGCGTCCCAGATCGCCCTCGATATTCACGCGCGCGTAGGCCACCTGCGGGGCAAGCAGCAAAACGCCCACGCCGTCCAGATGGTCGGACGCCTCGCTCACCGGAAGCGCCTCGATATTGATCTTCAAGCCACGGCTCTCCGCCTCGTGCTGCATCTTTTGCACCAGCAGGCTCGTCGACATGCCGCCACCGCAACAAAGCAAAATGTTCTTCATAGTTATCTCCTAATCCATATCCGTCTTTGCCAGCAGCTCCTCGAGCGCAGGACGCACAATCCCTGTCAGCGCGCGATAGCCCTCGTCGTTGATATGAAGGCCGTCGCCCTCGCGATACAGCTCCTCGCGCTGGCGTCCGTCCTCATCAAAAAACGCAGGCGCC
>USBA01000037.1 GCA_900552735.1 uncultured Collinsella sp.
CCGAGCCAGATCAACTCCGGTGTCGACGCCGACCTTGAGCGCATCATCCTCAAGTGCATGGAGAAGGACCCGGCAAACCGCTTCCAGACCGCCGACGAGCTTCGTCAGGTGCTCAACAGCTACCTGTCGGGCCGTGCCGTCAACGTCTCGGAGCCCACGCGCATCATCGGTGCCCCCGGTGAGCTGGGCGCCACCAAGACTCGCGAGCTTTCCGATCAGACGCGCGCCATGGTGCGTCCCGTCTCGGGCGTGAGCGGCCAGAATACCGCCCGTAGCTCGGTTTCGGGCTCCACCGGCTCCTACGAGGTCGAAGAGCCCAAATCCAACAAGAACAAGATCATCGCCGCCGTGGTGGCAGCGGTTGCCGTCATCGGCATCGTGGTGGCCTTTGCCACAGGACTCTTTGGCGGCGAGCAGGTCACGGTGCCCGACGTGCTGGGCAAGGACCAGCAGACTGCCGTCGAGCTGATCAAGGAAGCCGGCCTCGAGGTCGGCACCATCGACCAAAGCTACAACGACGATGTCGACGAGGGCAAGGTCGCCGAGCAGACGCCCAACGGCAACACCAAGAAGGCCAAGGGCACCAAGGTGAACCTGGTGATCTCCAAGGGCCCCAAGCCCTCCGAGAAGGTTGAGGTTCCCCGGCTTGTCGGCCTGACCAAGGACCAGGCCGAGGCCGCGCTGGCAAGCGTGGGCCTGAAGGGCAACGCAACCGAGGAGGCCAACGAGGCTGACGAAGGCCAGGTCTTTGAGCAGGGCACTGATGCCGGCAAGGAAGTCGAGAAGGGCACGACCATCTCGTATAAGGTCTCCAGCGGTCCTGACACCACCTCCGTCCCCGATCTGACCGACATGACCGAGGCACAGGCACGCAACGCTCTCGACATGGCCGGTTTTGGCGTCAACGTGAGCTACCAGGAGAACGATTCCGTCACCGAGGGCACCGTCATTAGCTGGAACCCCAGCGGCAAGCAGAAGCCCGGCGCCACGATCACCGTCGTCATCGCCAAGAAGTCCGGCAAGGCCAGCGTTCCGGGCAACCTGTACGGCAAGAGCATCTCCGCCGCCGTCACCGCGCTCAACAACGCCGGTTTCTATAACATCGGCTTCTGTGACCAGAACGGCAATCCCGTAAGCGGTAACGAGGATGCCACCGTTACGGGCGTCTCCCCCACAGGCAAGCAGTCCACCGACAGCACGATTACGCTGACGGTTTCGGTTTCTGGCTCTGGTACTGATTCAGGCGACGATTCCGGTACAAGCAACTAGCCTGCTGCTTATTATCTGCGCAGCGAACGCCGCAAACATATTCGCTCAGAAGCGCCCGCTTGCTCCCCCGGCAAGCGGGCGCTTTGCTTTATCTGAAGCAGCGAAAACCACAGCATACCTTTAAACCAGTAGAGCCCGGCACCGTGGTGGTACCGGGCTCGGCAAACCTCTGGTGCCCCCGGTCGGATTCGAAAACTCCCCCCGCGGGGAAATTGGTGACGCGGGTGTCGACGGTCCGAATCCGGCCTTTAGACCAGAAGAGCCCGGCACCGTAGCGGTACCGAGCTCGATATTCCTCTGGTGCCCCCGGGCGGATTCGAACCGTCGACACCCGCTTTAGGAGAGCGGTGCTCTATCCCCTGAGCTACGGAGGCATGTTGTACTAGTGTAGCAGATTTACTGCATCGCCATACGTCGCATGACTAGACTTCGAAGTTGCGGTGGAATAGTTCCTGTCCGAAGCATCTAGAGCCGTATTTAGGAACTATTTCACCGCAGCTTATGAGGAGCTAGTTGCCTTTGTGGAAGAGGCCTTTGATGACGGAAGGAATGCTCTTGGCGCCCTTGGCCGTCACATCGATAAAGTCGGGCGAACGCACGAGCTTATTCTCGTCGATGTACTTGCGGACCGCGCGAAGCGTCTCTTTGTCGTCACGCGTCGAAAACGTAAAGTGACCGTTGTCCTTGGTGAAGATGGCAAAACGCGTGATCTTCTTGGTGCCGCGCAAAACCTCGGCGGCGATATAGTCGACCTCGTCCCACGGGATTTGAATATAATCCTCGGGATTACGCTCGTTGTAATACTCGAACGCCTTATTGCCCACCATCACGTTACCGTGACTGGTAAGCCCCATCAGGCAGGTTGCCGGCGTTGCCAGATCGACCGTGCTGTTCTGAGATTGCGCCATACGCGCCTCGCCCTCCAATAAAAACAATCGGACCGCATCCAGTGTACCCACCGGGTGCGGTCCGTTTCAATGGCTCAAAAGCCCTTACCTAGCAACTCTCGGTCTTAAGCCGAAGCGTGCTTACATGAAGCCGCAGAAGCGACCGATGATGCCGACGGCGAAGAGAGCCAGGATGATGACGATCGGGCTAACCTTCTTCTTGAGGAGCTTGCAGACCAGCAGGGTCAGGCACACGGCGGCAAGGCCGGGGATGAGCTGATCGAGGTTGGCCTGAAGCGTGGTGACCTTCACCTGATCAAGAGCGTTAGCACCGATGGAGTTATACATCGTCAGTGCTTCCTTGACACCCTCAGAACCGGAGGGCAGGTTAGCCCAGTCGATAAAGGCGCCAGCAGACTGCTTGACCGTGGAGACGATCGGGGTGAAGGAAATGGACACCCAGCGCTCGACCAGGGCGCCGATGATGAACATACCCAGGATGGAAGCGCCCTCGGTGACCTTGCCCATCAGACCGCCGGAGAGGTCCTTGGCGATAGAGGAGCCGACCTTGTAGCCAAACTCCTGCGTGTACCACAGGAAAGCGTAACGGATGATGTTCCACGCGAAGAAGAACAGCAGCGGACCGACGATGCTGCCGGACATGGCCAGGGAAGCGCCCAGAGCGCCCAGAATCGGGCGAAGGGTGAACCAGAAGACGGGGTCACCGACGCCGGCGAGCGGGCCCATCATACCGACCTTGACGCCCTGGATGGCGACGTCATCGATCGGAGCACCGTTGGCGCGCTCCTCCTCGAGGGCGAGGGTAACGCCAATGACGGGGGCGGAAACATAGGGGTGGGTGTTATAGAACTCCAGGTGGCGCTTAAGCGCGGCAATCTGGTCATCCTTGCTGGTGTAGAGCTTCTTGATCGCAGGGATCATTGCGAAGCACCAGCCGCCGTTCTGCATACGCTCGTAGTTCCACGAGCCCTGAAGGAACTGATGACGGAAGCAAACCTTCTTACGGTCAGCCTTGGTGAGCTGAATCTTGTTCTCTGCCATATGTATCACTCCCCTCCTACTCGTAATCGTTCAGAATGTCGCCGAGCGGGTCGCCGGAGCCACCGCCCGTGCCGCCACCCTGCTTGGCCAGATCCTTAAGGCCAAGGTAGATGAGGGCAAGGGAGATGCCGATGAGGCCAAGGGCGATCAGCGTGAGCTGAGGGATGGCAGCAAGGACAAAGCCGAGGATGAAGAACGGCCAGGTCTCCTTGGTGGCCATCATGTTGATGACCATGGCGTAACCGACGGAAGCGACCATGCCGCCGCCGACGGCCATGCCGCCGGACAGCCAGTCGGGCATAGCGTTAAGCGCGTTGGTAACAGCCTCGGCCGGGATAACGCACAGAAGTACTGCCGGGATGGCGATACGAAGGCCCTGCATGAGGATGGCAGCGTACTGCCAGCGCTCGATGCCGGAGAAGTCGCCCTTCTCGGCGCAACCGTCCATGGCGTGAGCGATAGCGGTAGCAATGGTACGGCAGATCATGGTCAGGAACAGACCAGCGACCGACAGCGGGACGGCGACGGCGATGGCCGCGGTAACGGCCTTGGCCGAATCAGTGGCGCCGCCGTTGAGGGCGAGCACCATGATGATCGAAGAAGCGACCGAGGCCAGAGCGGCGTCAGGCGCGACAGCGGCGCCAACGTTAGCCCAGCCAAGGGCCATCATCTGGAGCGAACCGCCCAGGAGGATGCCCTCCTGAAGGTGACCGGTTACGAGACCGATAAGCGTGCATGCCACGAGCGGCTGATGGAACTGGAACTCATCCAGAATGCCTTCCATACCGGCAAGCAACGCGACAATCGCAACAAGCAGAATAGTGATTGCAGACATGTATCGGACCCTCCTTTACTATGCTTGAGCGGCCAGTTCGGCCTTAGCTTTCTTCAACATGGCGTCGAGATCCTCGGAGGCATCCGAAGGAACCTTGCGGACCTCGAACTTGACGCCCTTGGCCTTGAGGGCCTCGAGGGTCTTAACGTCGTCATCGCCCATAGCGACGGCGTTGGTGACGACGACCTTGCCCTTGGAGTGAGCCATGGAACCGATGTTGACTTCCTTGATGTCGACGCCGGCCTCGATGGCCTTGAGCAGATCCTGCGGGTTCTCAAAGAGCAGCATGGCCTTGGTGTCACCAAAGCGCGTGTCCTTGACGACCTCGGCCATCTTCTTGATGGGCACGACGTTGGCATGGACTCCCGGAGGGGCAGCCTGCTCGATCATGGTCTTGCGGAGCTCGTCGTGAGCAACGCCGTCGGAAACCACGATGATGCGGTTGGGGTTGATCTGCTTGGTCCACGTGGTAGCCACCTGACCATGCAGCAGACGGGTGTCGATACGGACGTGGGCAATCTTGATATGCCCGTCGCCGATAACCGTTCCCGGAGGGATGGCGCCTGCAGGAGCAGCGGCGGCCGCAGCCGGCTTCTTCTCCTCGGGCTCCAGAGACTCGGGCTTGACGCGCACGCCAGCCTTAGCCTCAGTCACGAGATGTTTTGCGATCGCATGTGCAGTGTTCTTTGCGTCAAAGCGCTGCGAATATGCCTCGATGAGCATAGGCAGGTTGACACCGGTGACGATAGCCCAGGAATCGTGGCCCTCGATGAGCCCGCTGATCTGGTTGAACGGCGTGCCGCCCCACAGATCAACGAGGAAGAGTACCTGCTCCTGGTCGTCGAAGGAAGCGACTGCTTCCTCGACCTTAGCACGGAAGTCGTCGGGGCCCATGCTCGGCTCGAGCGAGACCACGGCCACAGACGGCTGATCGCCAAAGACCATCGAGCCCGTCTGCTTGATTCCAGCTGCCAAGTCCCCGTGGCTAGCAAGAACAATACTTACCATCACATAACCTCCTTTTTGTCTACGTAATTCCTACACGACATGAAAGGAGTATACCTGTTTGGTTTGTGGAATTATAGCTAAATCCGCAAAAGGTTGGATTATTTGTTTAAACGTCTAAGTTTGTTACAAATTGATTACGTTGCTGGTTTTCGACTCATTACCCGCCAGAGCGTCGCTCATCAAGCCATGTACTTTACAGATACAAGCAGGCTGTTCATTAATAACGATTTTAAGCAAGTGCGAATGTACTTGTACTACTGCTATTTTGTTTAAACAGACATGACTTGACTATTTTCGTGACTTATGTTCTAGCGCAAGTAGTCGTTGGTGACGTCCCCAACGACTAGGGGTTAGACGATGTGGAGGGGGCTGGCGGCGTCGACGGCATCGGGGGCGTCGGAGGGGTCATCGGGGACAGCGCCTGCCGGGTCCTCGTCGGGGGTCTCGATCTGCTTGATCATGACCTCTTGGCCCTGGAGCAGATAGGTATCGCCGCTACCGCAATGGGGGCAGGTCTTGCCGTGCTCGACCGTCGCGTAGTCGCAGCCGCACGCCTCGCAATGCGTCACGGCCTCGACGGGCTCCACAATAAGCTCCGCGCCCTGCGCGATGGGCTTTTTATCTGCCGCCCAGCGCCAAGCGTCGAGCAGCAAGTCGGGAACGACGCCCGAGACCTCGCCCAGCAGCAGCGTGACGCTCGAAACGCGACTCACGCCATTGGCGCGCGCCACGTTCTCGACATCGCGAATAATGTGATAGACGATTCCGAGCTCGTGCACTTTTAATTCCTTCCGCCGTTCCCGTTATGGCTACTTACTTGCGACCAAATTTGATCTTGATAGCACGCTTAAGCGCATACTTGCCGAGGCTCGGGAGCTTTTGCTCGTATTTGACCATCGTGGAGCACTCGGGGCGGTCGCGATCCAGGTGGATGGCATCGAACGCGCACTTGGTGGTGCACAGACCGCAGCCGATGCACTTGTTGGGGTCGACGATCGAGGCACCGCAACCCAGGCAGCGGGCGGTCTCGGCGCGCACCTGCTCCTCGGTAAAGGTCTCGACGTACTCGCTAAAGGGCGCAGCCTTCTCGCGCTCGCGGTCGATATGTGCCACCTCGCGGCTCGCGTTGTCATAGCTCTCAATCACGACATCGTCGCGGTCGAGCGCGGTGTAGCGGCGCTGATTGCGGCCGATGGTAAGCGTGGAGCCCGGCTGCACAAAACGATGGATGGACACGGCGGCCTCGTGACCGGCGGCGATGGCGTCGATGGCAAAGCTCGGACCGGTGTAGACGTCGCCGCCCACAAAGATGTCGGGCTCGGCGGTCTGGTAGGTCTGGGGGTCGGCAAGAGCACCCTGGCCGCGGCCAAGCTCCACCTTGGAGCCAGCCAGCAGGTCGCCCCACACAATGGACTGGCCAATCGACATGACGACACGGTCGGCATCGACACGGCGCAGATCGTTCTCGTCGTACTCGGGCGCAAACCGGCCCTCATCGTCAAAGACACGCGTGCAGCGCTTGAAGGTGATACCGCACACATGACCGGCCTCGTCCAGGTGAACCTCCTTGGGACCCCAGCCGCAGCTGATGTGGGCACCGTCCTCAACGGCCTCGCGACGCTCCTCCTCACTGGCGGGCATCTGAGCCTCGCTCTCCAGGCAGAACATCTCAACGTGCTCGGAACCCAGACGGCAAGCGTTGCGCGCGACGTCGATAGCCACGTTGCCGCCGCCCACCACGATGGTGCGGCCGGGCAGCGCGTCGATCTTGCCGCTGTTGACCTCGCGCAAGAAGTCGACGGCCACGGTCACGTCCTCGGCATCCTCGCCCGGAATACCGGCGAGGCGACCACCCTGGCAGCCGATGGCAACATAAAAGGCCTTAAAGCCCTGCTCGCGCAGCTCGTCGAGCGTCACATCGCGACCGACCTCCACGCCATAGCGGAACTCGGCGCCCATCAGGCGAATGATCTCGACCTCTGCCTCGATAACGTCCTTCTCCAGCTTAAAGCTGGGAATACCGTAGGTGAGCATGCCGCCCGGGCGCTCGTTCTTCTCGAACACGACTGGCTTGTAGCCCTTCTCGGCCAGATAGAAGGCGCAGGACAGACCGGCCGGGCCGGCACCGATGATGGCGATCTTCTGATCGAAGCCGCCAGCGCGTGTCGGCGTCACCACGGGTGGGACATAGCGGGTCGCGGCATCAAGATCGCGCTGGGCGATGAACTTCTTGACCTCGTCGATAGCCACGGCGGCGTCCACACGGCCGCGGGTGCAGGCATCCTCGCAGCGGCGGTTGCACACGCGGCCGCAGATAGCGGGCAGCGGGTTCTCGCGCTTGATGAGCGCCAGCGCCTCGTCATAGCGCCCCTGTGCCGCAAGCTTCAGATAGCCCTGAACGGCAACGTGCGCGGGGCAAGCCGTCTTGCAGGGCGCGGTGCCGGACTCGTGCGTCTCGATACGGTTATCGTTGCGGTAGTTGGGCGACCACTTGGTGTGGTCCCACTTGGTGGCATCGGGCAGCTCCTGGCGCGGATACTCGGGCACCTGTCCGCCGGCCTTTTTGCTGCAGAGCTTCTGGCCGAGCTTGGCGGCACCGGCAGGGCACACCTCAACGCAGCGACCGCAGGCCACGCACTTGTCCTTCTCGACCTTGGCGACATAGGCCGAGCGCGACAGGTTAGGCGTGTTGAACAGCTGCGAGGTGCGCAGGGCGTAACACACGTTGACGTTGCAGTTGCAGATGGCGAAGATCTTGTTCTCGCCGTCGATATTGGTGATCTGGTGCACAAAGCCGTTGTCCTCGGCCTGGCGCAAGGTGTCGTAGACCTCGTCGCGCGTCACGTAATGACCACGGTCGGTCTCGACCACGTAGTCGGCCATATCGCCCACGGCAATGCACCAGTCGGCGGGGTCGTCGGCGCAGCCCTCGCCCATCACGCGACGGCTCGCGCGGCAGCTACAGGTGCTGGCGGCATACTTACCCTCGTATTTGTCGAGCCAATGCTCGATATGCTCAATCGGCACCGAGGTGCTCGTGGCATCAATGGCCTTCTCGACCGGAATGACATGCATGCCGATGCCGGCGCCTCCGGGCGGCACCATCGGCGTGGCCTTGGACAGCGGCCCCTTGGACGCCTGCTCAAAGAACTTGGCATAGACCGGATGCTCCTCGAGCTGGCTCACGCGCATGTTGAGGAACTCGGCGGAACCCGGCACCAGCATGGGCAGCACCCATTGCTTGGCGCGCTCGGGGTTTTCCCAGTTGTACTCGAGCAGGCCCGTGTAGCTCATATCGTCGAGCATCTTCTCGATATCGGCCTCGGGCATGCCGGTGAGCTTGACCATCTCGGGCAGCGTGTAGGGACGGCGCATCTTCATCTTGCAGAGCACCTCGGCCTGCTCGTCGGTCGCGGCCTCGGCAAACGACCAGTACTCGTAGCCCAGCAGCTCGTCGCGATGCAGCAGACGGTTGGTGCAGTGCTCGCACAGCTTGACAATTGCCTCGCGCGGATGCTCCGGCAGCGGCGGCACGAACTCCGAACCGATATCGGGCTCGGTGTAGCTAATTCCCGGTCCGTTGAGAATCATGGTTGTCCCTTCTCTTGCCGCAGCCCGACGAGGCCGCAGCGCCCCTCTTTTTTTGCAGGTCGGGCATGCCCCATGCCGTTCACCCGCCATTGTTGACATTGTGTCAAAAATAGTATTGACGAACCGTCAACAATATTCAAGACTGTTAGGTGAACGGTCAGGCAAAAGAGGATGAAAGGCGGCAAAACATGGGCGACAACACAGCAGATACCTCTGTGGTCGATGCCGTCCCCGCGCCCGACAGCACGGCCAAACGTCTGACGGGCGACGAACGCCGTCGCGAGATCCTCGATGCCGTGCGCACCGTGAGTTCCGAGCTGGGCGTGTCGCATCTATCCGTCTCGGCCGTAACCAAGCGAGCCGGCTGCACGCGCTCGCTGTTCTACCACTACTTCGCCGACATGGACGCCGCCGTCACCGCTGTCATGGACGAGGCAATCGACGGTTTTATCTCCGAGCTCGAGCAGTGGAACGCCGGCCGCACCGTCGGTGATATCGAAGGCGCGCTCGACACCGTCGCCCCGCTCTTTAAGCGTCTGGTCGTGAGCGGCCACGAGCTGCCGAGCACGCTCACCTCGAGTAGCGGTGCGCTCTACGGCGGCTTTTTGCACAACGTGGTCCAGCGCGTGGCGCAGTATATCTGCGACACCACCGTGGTGGATTTTGTCGCCCATCATGAGCTACGCATCGACCATGTCTACGAGACGTTCTACACCCTCATCATGGGGTTGTTGATGTATATCCGCACACACCCCGATGTGCCCGACGAGACGGTCAAGGAAATCATCGCCTCGACACTCCACATCGAGGGCTATACCGCCAAGTATCCGGAGCGCAAGCCCCAGAACTGACGACATTTGGCCAAACTGCCCGCGATCAGAAGAGGGGCCGCGGGCGTGTGAAAGGAGAGCAGCATGCTGTTCGATGTTTGGGGTAGCGATACCCTTATCCACTGGGCCGGCTGGGCCATGGTCTTTATTGGCCTGATCGTGCTCAACGAGGTCGGCCGCCGCACCAAGCTGGGCGCGGCAATCATCTTTGGCGTGGCTCCGCTGGCCATGACCATCTACTGCGTCGCCATCGCCATCGGCGTTTCGCAGGGTGCCGAGTGGGCGCTCACCAACCCCGCCCATGTGTACCAGAACAGCTGGTTCCACTACGCCAAGGTGTACGCGGCGCTCGCCGGCTGCTGGGGCTTCATTGCCATTAAGTACCAGTGGGGCAAGATCGGCAAGGCGCACTGGTTCCGCGCATGGCCGTTTGTAATCGTTGCTATCAACATTATGATCGCCGTCGTGTCCGACTTCGAGAGCGCCTATCACTTCTTTGTCCTGGGCCAGTCCACCTGGGTCACCTCCGAAGGTGCTACGCAGCTGGCCGGCTGGAACAACGTGTTCAACGGCATCGCCGGCATCATCAACATCTTCTGCATGACCGGTTGGTGGAGCGTCTACGCCTCCGAGGATCAGACCGATATGCTGTGGCCCGACATGACCTGGGTCTACATCATCGCCTACGATATCTGGAACTTCTGCTACACCTACAACTGCCTGCCCACCCACTCCTGGTTCTGCGGCTTTGCGCTGCTGCTGGCGCCCACCGTCGCCGCCTTTATCTGGAACAAGGGCGGCTGGATCCAGAACCGCGCCTTCACGCTGGCCATTTGGTGCATGTTTGCCCAGGTGTTCCCGTACTTCCAGGAGGAGTCCATCTTTGTGACGCACTCCACGCTCGACCCCGGCGCCGCAACCGCGGTCTCGATTGCCGCGCTGATCGCCAACGTCGCCGCAATCATCTACATCGCCTACCGTGCCAAGAAGCTCGGCCGCAACCCCTACAAGCAGGATGTCTTTGAGGGCACCAGCGATTGGGAGAAGGCTACCGCTCGCCGCGCCAAGGTGGATTACGCGCACGCCGAGTAACATGTTGGTCGCTGTTGGCGCCTGGGCATAGGCCCGCTCGCCAGATTTTCAATCCAATGTCTCGCAGAGCCCCCGGAAAGCGTTTCGCTCGCTTTTCGGGGGCTTTTGTCGTTGCGTCTCTATTCATCTATTCAAAAACATGCGCATATATAAAATCGGGTTTCAAATCATGCGGCGGCTCTATGGGGTCCCGTTTTTGGGTACAGTGTTGTCCCGATATTGAGCTTGGGGGATATATGAAAGATGAGACGATGGGCCAAGAGGATGCGGCCCAAGATGCAGAAGCGTGTGCCGAGGCCCTGGAGAGCCTAGACCGGATTTCGCTTGACGATGTTGCGTTTGACGATTCGAGCGTTGATGTGCAGGATGAGCCGGAAATCGAGGCACAGCCCGATGATCAGGATGCAAAAGACGATGGCGCCGCGCCCACCGAAGACGGGGCGGGGCACGAGGATTCCGAATGCGAGGCCGACGACCAGCCCGAATCCGACACGAACGAGGAAACCATCTTGCTCGACAACTTGCCGGCCGAAGATTCGCTGACCCGCGAGCTCCCTGGCTTAGGCTCTGCGCCTGCCGTGGACGAGACCATCGCCATGGGCGATATTCCCCTGCCGTCCGTTCCTTCGGCACGCGAAGCCGAGGTTCGTCATCGTAAGATGTCGCCCAAGCGCCGCAACCTGATGGTTGCCGGCGTTGTGGCCGTCGCGCTCGTCGCCGGCGGCGCAGGCTATGCTGCCTGGAACGGATATCAGCAAGAGCAGGCTGCCGCTGTCGCCGCCAATGCCCACACGATGATGTCGGTGCAGATTGGCGTGCATGCCGCGGGCCTCGACTGCTCAACTGGCTCCAAGATTCCCGTGCAGGTGAGCGGGCAGGATTCCGACGGTTCTTCCGTGAGCGAAACGCTCTACGTTGACGAGCACGGTCGCGGCATTAAGCTGCTGCCCGGCGATTACACGTTCTCCATCGCTGGGTCCCCCATCGCAGCCGACGGTACCATTTACACCGTGCCGGCCACCAAGGCGCAGGTCAGCATAAAGAGCGACGGGCAGGACCTGAGCGCTCAGGCATCCTTTAAGCTTAAGGTACCTTCGGCAGACACGGTGACCGACGACCAGATCGATGCCGCGGCCAAATATGCCGAGAAAGGCGGTTGCAGCTCTGCCGCGGCCGCCAAGATACTTCAGCAGGCAGCAACCGCTCGCCGTGATGCCGCCGCTAACGCCGTGAACGCGAGCGAAGCGCAGGCCGCGCGCGATGCCGATGCTCGGCATAAGGCGACGGATCTGTATCAGCTCGATATCCCCGTCGAGTGGTACGGTAAGGTTGCTACCTGGCAAAACGGCAGCACGCTGTGTATCTATCTGGGCGATGACGCCAATACGCCAATCGTGACGCTTGTCGCCGTGCGCGACGGCGAGACCTTTACGCCCGACGATGGCGATACGGTTTTGGGCACGGTCAGCCTAGGCAACGGCTACACCGTCTACGCCAGCGGCCCTGTCTATCCGTACGTGATTCCTCAAACCATCAACGGGCGCACGCAGGACCCCGTGTCGACCTACCCCATGGATACGGCGATTGAGCTTGTCGAACTCACGACCGGCAACCGCTACACATACAGCCAGATCAAAAACGACCTGGTCGGTAAAGACGGCAAGGCAGACGCCGCGACCAAACTCGAGACCGACTACCTCGCCCAGATTCTCCTGCCGAGCATCAAAGCCCAGGACTAGCCGACCCGAAGGCAGCCGCCCAACACCCACATCCCCCTACGCAGTTGCGGGGGGGGGTAGGAATAAATTTTTTTTTTTTAAAAAAAAAAAAAAAAAAAAAAAAAAACAAAAAAAAGTTAGTAGTTTTTTGGGGTGGAGCGACCCC
>USBA01000038.1 GCA_900552735.1 uncultured Collinsella sp.
CGACGGCCGCCCGCTCCATGTCTCCAAGCGCATCCAGCGCACCGACCGTGCCAAATACACCGAGCCCATCGGTTAACCTGCCAAAATTAACCTGTCCCTAAATGGTAGGTTTGGGGAGGTCGGGGAACCAGGTTGGCTTAGGTTGGTTAGGGACGCGCTCGGCTAGGACCAACTCCATCCAGCACATGTCGTACCAGCGGCCGAACTTTTGGGCGCAGCGGTCAAAGGCACCCACCAGGCGGTAGCCCATATGGGCATGGAAATCCTGGCTGTTGTGCGTCAGGTACTCGTCGTCCTTGTCGTGCGGCACGGCGATGAGGGCGCACATGTTGGTGATGCCCATCGCGATTAGGCATTGCTTGAGCGCGTCATGCAGCTTGCGGCCCAGCCCGCCGTGGCGCACATCACGCGCCAGGTAGATCGATGTCTCGACCGACCAGTCGTATGCCTCGCGGCTGTTGAGCGGACTCACATAGGCATAACCTACCGGACGCCCATCCAGCTCCATCACCAAATACGGATAGCGCTTGAGCGTGCGCTCGATGCGCCCGGCGAACTCCTCAACGCTCGGCACCTCGTATTCGCAGGTAATCGCCGTCTGGCGCACATACGGCTCATAGATGGCAAGCAACGCCGGCGCATCATCGGGCGTCGCCAGGCGAATCGTCGGCTCGGACATCTCGGTCATACAACCCTTCCCCCTCAAAAACAAAGGCCGCCTTGCGCCAAACCCAGCGCAAGGCGGCCCCTCGTCATTACATCAGGCTACAGAACCGCCGCCAACGCGTCGATATCCTCCTGCGTCGTGGCCCAGCTGGTGCAAAAGCGCACCACCGTGTGGGTCTCGTCGTACTTTTCCCAGTACTCGATCGCCGCATGCTCGCGAATGCGCGCCATGTCCTCGTTGGGCAGAATCACGAACTGCTGGTTAGTCGGCGTCTCCAAGAAGAACCGGTAGCCGTGCTCGTGCAGCACGCGACGAAGCGCCTGCGCGGTTTCGATTGCCTGACGACCAATCTCAAAATACAGGCCATCGGTAAAGAGTGCCTCAAACTGCACGCCCGTCAGGCGGCCCTTGGCGAGCAGTGCGCCATGCTGCTTAATACGCGGAATGGGATGCGCCGGAGCGTGCATGCCGCAAAACACCACGGCCTCGCCGCAGAGCGCGCCGCACTTGGTGCCGCCGATGTAGAACACGTCGCACAGCTGCGCCAGCTCGGGCAGGGTGATGTCGCACTCGTCGGACGCCAGCGCATAGGCCAGACGAGCACCGTCCACAAACAGCGGAATCTCGCGCTTCTGGCACACCGCATGAATCGCCGCGAGCTCGGCCTTGGAATACAGCGTGCCGTACTCGGTCGATAGACTCACGTACACGGCGCCCGGGAACACCGTGTGCTCATAGCTCTCGTTTTCGTAGAACACCTGGATATAGTTCTCGAGGTCCTCGGCGTGCATCTTGCCCTCGTAGCCGGGAATGGTGAGCACCTTGTGACCGCCAAACTCGATGGCGCCCGCCTCGTGGCAGGCAACATGGCCGGTCTCGGCGGCAACAACGCCCTGGTAGGGTGCGAGCAGCATGTCGATCACCGTGGCATTGGTCTGCGTGCCGCCCACCAGCAAAAACACGTCGGCGTCGGGCGCCTGGCAGGCCTCGCGGATGAGCTGCTTGGCGTGCTCGGTGTGCGCGTCGGTACCGTAGCCGGGCTGCGGTTCCATATTGGTGTCGACGAGCGCCTGTAGCACCGCCGGATGCGCACCGTGGGAATAGTCGTTGTTGAACGCGAGCATGGCAATCCTCTCCTACCGGGTATCGGTCAGATGATTCAAACGGAGTTATTGTACGCCGTGCGGATAGGCAATGCGCGCGGCAAGGCACTCAAGTACCAACACCAGGGCAAAGCCGCAGCTCACATCGCTCAAAAAATGCGCACCGATTACGATGCGGCCAAAGGCGACGAACGCCGCAACAGCCGCCATGATCCAAAAGACCACGCGACGACGCGACGGCTTTTCCGTAAAGGCCGCTGCGGGAAGCCCGGTAAGCATAAGGCCGATTGCCGCGTGTGCGGTGTGCCCGCTCGCAAACGACTTAAAGCCGTCCTTGATCACGCCGGCAGCAATATAGCTCCACTTGTCGGGGTTGCCGATCACCCACCACGGCTGAAAATTAAGCCCCGGCGTGACCTCGATCACGCGCATACGCGGGCGCGACCACAGTGGTTTGACAATCACGTTGAGGATGATGGCCTGAGCGACCCACACGGCAAGCACCATCAACGCCCAGCGCGTGAGCTCGTCGGGCTCGGTCGCGCGCGTGAGGCGATAGACGATAAGGTTGGCGGCGATCACCAGCACAAACGTCAGCACCAACTGAACAGCGATGAGTTTGCCGCCAACCTTCAGGGACGAGACGATCTCGTAGCCGGCCAGGCCAACGTTGACGAGGACGCCGAGCACGGCGAGCCATTTGCTCCCCCTGGAGTCGGGACGCGCCGCGCGCACGAGCATAACGCCCGCGACGCTTGCCGTCAGCTCGAACGGAAGCTCGCCGGCGGCCTCGATAAAGCGGCCGTACATGCTGCCGATGTTGAACAGCGCGCTCGAGATCTGATAATCGAAGAAACTGCCTACGCCCAGACAAAGGCACAGGACAACCGCGATCATGGCGACATCTTTCTTATAGATGTATCCGAACATGCTTTCCTTTCGATGGAACCAGAGTGCCTAAATGGGCTGTTTGCAGCGTCGACCCGTTAGTCGTCGTCGCTCGCACCCAACTGTTGCAGCAGCATGAGCGCCGCGGCCACCGGGCCGGTGCCGTCGTTGGCGTCGAGACCGCGACCCAGGCCGCTGCCCGCGCCGGCGCCCGCCTTGTAGGGCACCGACAACTTGCGGCTCTTGGGGAAGTTCACCGCGCCATAGCGGGTCTTAAGCTCAAAGGCCACCTTCTTGGGCACGTCGACGCCCAAAAACGTGATGCGACCGCCGCTGAGCGTGACGCTCTCGAGCCCCAGGCGCTCGCCGCGAATGCGGATGCGCGCGCGATTGAACAGGTTAAGCCCCGCCAACGGCAGCTCACCATGCGCGGCCTCGGTCTCTTCCTGTACCTCGTCGATACTCTCCAGGTCCTCGGCCGCCGCGAGCTTACGGTATACGAGCACGCGCTGGTCCACCGCCGGCAGGTACTCCTCGGACAAGAAGTAGTCGGCCGGCAGGTTAATACCCACGCTCGCCGCCTCCACGCCGGCGTCGTCATCGCCGCGCGCCTCGGCCACGGCCTGGCCCAGCATCTGCGTAAACAGATCAAAGCCCACGCTCGACAGGTTGCCGTGCTGCTCGGCTCCCATAAGCGAACCGGCGCCACGGATCTCTAGGTCGCGCATGGCGATGCGCATGCCGCTGCCCAGGTCCTGGAACTCGGAAAGTGCGGTCAGGCGCGCCGTTGCCTCCTCGGTGAGCGGCAGCTCGCCGGGGAACATAAAGTACGCGTAGGCCTGCGTGGCAGAGCGGCCCACACGGCCCTTGAGCTGGTAGAGCTGCGCCAGGCCAAGGCGCTGCGAGTCCTCAATGATCAGCGTGTTGGCCGTTGCGTTGTCGATGCCGCTCTCCACGATGGTCGTGGCGATGAGCACATCGATCTTTTTGGTCGCGAACTCAATCATCACGTCCTCGACCTCGCGCGGGCTCATCTTGCCGTGTGCCACGCCCACGCGCGCCTCGGGCGCGGCCTCATGCACGCGCGCCACGGCGTCATCGATGGTCTTAACGCGGTTGGACACGTAGTACACCTGGCCGCCGCGGCCCACCTCCAGGCGAATCGCCGCGCTCACCACATCGGGGTCGTACTCCCCCACGTGCACGATCACGGGACGACGCCCGGTCGGCGGCGTGGTGATCAGGCTCATATCGCGCACGCCGCTCGTAGCCATCTGCATGGTACGCGGGATAGGCGTGGCCGAAAGCGTGAGCACGTCAATCTGCTCGCGCAGGTTCTTGAGCTGCTCCTTGTGCTGCACGCCAAAGCGTTGTTCCTCGTCAATGATCACCAGGCCCAGGTTTTTGGGGTTCACATCGGCCGAAAGCAGGCGGTGCGTGCCGATAAGCACGTCAATCGTGCCCTCGGCGAACGCCTTGAGTGCGCGCTTTTGCTGCGCCGGTGTGCGGAAGCGGCTGAGCACCTCGACCTCAAGGCCAAACGGAGCAAAGCGCTCAAAGAACGTCTCGTAGTGCTGCTGGGCCAGAATGGTCGTGGGGCAGAGCACCATGACCTGGCGGCCGGAGTCAACGCACTTAAACGCCGCGCGCAGAGCGACCTCGGTCTTGCCAAAGCCCACGTCGCCGCACAGCAGGCGGTCCATGGGCTTGGGCGCCTCCATGTCGGCCTTAATGTCGGCGATGGCCTCCAGCTGGTCGCGCGTCTCGTCGTAAGGGAAGCTCTGCTCCATCTCGATCTGCTCGGGCGTGTCGGGCGGGCAGGCGATACCGGTAATCGACGAGCGGCGCGTATACAGATCGACCAGGTCAAACGCCAGCTTTTTGGCGTTCTTGCGTGCCTTGTTGGTGGCACGCGTCCAGTCGGCGGTATTGAGCCTGGTCAGGCGCGGCTTGTCACCGTCGGGACCGACGTATCGCGTGATGCGGTCGACCTGCTCGAGCGGCACGTAGAGCTTGTCGCCGTCGGCATATTCCAGCAAAAAGTAGTCGCGCTCCTTGCCGCCCACTTCTTGGCGCGCGATCTCGCTAAAGAGTGCGATGCCGTGGGTAGCGTGCACCACGTAGTCGCCCGGCTTAAACGGGAAGGTGATCTGCGTAATGTCAACCTTGCGGCGGCTGCGCGCGCGGTTGGCATCCATGCGGGCGTTGAGGTCGGCGATCGAGAACACGGCCAGGTTGGCATCGGGCACCACCACGCCCTGCGGCAGGGCAGCATCGACAAAGGTCACGCGTCCGCGCGAGATGGTGGGCACGGCGGCACCGGCGGCAGCCTGGGCGGCACCCGCCTCGAGCGAGCGGGCGTTGAGCGCATCGGCCTTGCGCTCGCGAATTGCAGCATGGGCATCCTGGCGGGCAGCACGGTCGGCAGAATCCGCCGCCGCCACGCGCACGCGCTCACCAATGACACCGGCATTTTCGGGCGCGGCCGTCAGCGACTCCTCAAGGGTAATGCCCTCGTCGCCAAAGGTGAGCTCCATCGACTCGCGCGCACCACGGTCGGGAATGGCAAACACGCAGGCATAGCGCTTGCCCACGACCTCCTGAATACGCGTCATAAAGCGGTTGTCCGAGCCCGCAATGGCCGGCTGCTCAATCTTGAGCTCCGCCGTAACCGCGCCGCCGGCGCGAATCAGGCTCACATAGTTCAGGCGCTGCTGAGCACCAAAATCGAGCTGCTGGGCACGTACATACAGGCCATCCAGTCGGTCAATCCCCGCCTCGCCGGCACGCGCCTCGATATCCTCGTAGGCGCGCAGGCAGTCGTCGAACAGCGAGCGCGGCTCGGACAGAACCACGAGCGCCTTGCCGCTCACGTGTGCCAGCGGGCTCACGGTCTGGCCGTACATCACCGGCAAAAAGCGGTCGAGCTCGGGCGTGACGATGCGTGCATCCACCATCTCGAGCAGCGCCGCCAGCTTGCTATCGTCCTGGCTGGCGCGATAGAGCGCCACATGCATGTTGTGGACCGCATCGTCGGTAAGCGCCAGCTCACGGCAGGGAAAGATCTCGATACTGTCCTCGTTGCCGATGGTCTGGCCCGTTGAACTCACCATGCGGCGGATGCGGTCGATCTCGTCGCCGAAAAACTCGATGCGCACGGGCGCCATTTCCTGCGCGGGAAACACCTCTACGGTGTCGCCGTGCACGCGGAACAGGCCGGGCGCATCGGCGGCACCGGCATTGGTGTAGCCCATGCCCACCAGGCGCTGCGGCACCTCGTCAAAAGGAATCTCCTCGCCCACCGCAAAAGTAGTGGACTCCCAGTAGCGGCTCTCGACCGGCGGCACGCAGCGTAGCAGCGCGCGAGCCGAGGCGACCATGATGCAGTTGTCCCCGCGCACGATACGCCCGAGCGCCTCGCAGCGCTGGGCCACCACGGCGTCGTCGGGCGCCTGCTCGCGCCAAGGATAGTCCTTGCGCTCGGGAAAGCGGCACACGTGCGCCAGGCCCACATAGGCGGCAAGGCTACGCGCGGCGCGATCGGCTGCATCCTCGCCACTCACGATGTAGACCGTCGGGCGCGGACGGCGCGCAAACTGGGCGGCCGCCATAAGCGTACGGCCCGACTGCGACACGGCCAGCGTCACGTCCTCGCCGGCATCGAGTCCGGCCTCGACGGTCTGCAGCGCCTCGGCAGTGTAGAGCTGCGCGGCTATACGGTGAATGAGCATGCTGTTCCTCCGGCATTGCAACGCCAAAAGCCCGCCGGGGCAAGCTCGGCGGGTATGCGGCGGATTTCATTGCCTGTCATGGTAGCGCATGAGATGGACACGCCAGCGCACGCCAAACAGCTACCCCAAAACGCGCACGCTGGGGCAAAGGTCTGCCAGCGGGCACTCGTCGCACTTAGGTTTACGGGCATCGCAGATCTCGCGGCCAAATGTGATCCACTGGTGGTTGACCGACTCCCAATACTCGTGCGGCAAAATCTTGAGCAGATCTTGCTCGGTCTTGAGCGGCTCCTTGGCATGCGTCTTGGGGCTCAGCATCAGGCGGTGCGCGATGCGGTTGACGTGCGTATCGACCGCGATGCCCTCGACAATGCCAAACCCCACGTTGAGCACGATGTTCGCCGTTTTGCGGCCAACACCCGGCAGCTTGACGAGCTCCTTCATGTCGGCCGGCACCTCGCCACCGTAATCGGCAACGATCATCTGCGCGGCCTCCACGGCGTGCTTGGCCTTGCTCTTATAAAAGCCGAGCGACTTAATGGTATCGGCCACATCGGCCACGCTCGCCCCCGCCATGGCCTCGGGCGTGGGCCACTGGGCAAACAGCTTCGGCGTCACCTTGTTGACCTGCGCGTCGGTCGTCTGCGCCGAGAGCAGCACCGCGATGAGCAGCCTAAAGGGATTCTCGTGGTCCAAAAAGCACTCGACCGGGCCATAGCGACGGTTGAGGCGCTCGCACACCTCAACGGCGCGCTCGCGTTTGGCGGCATTGGTCTCGCGTGGCATAACGACTCCTCGGCTCAGCGGCATAACAAACCTATGGGCACGATTGTCCCACGTATGGGGTCTTTACGCCTCCAAAAATGCGCCGGTCTGGCGGCCCCACAGGCTCGCATACTCGCCGCCCGCCTCGACAAGCTGCGCATGCGTACCGTCCTCGACAATCTCGCCGTCCGCCAGCACCACGATGCGGTCGAGCGCCGCCACGGTGGACAGGCGATGTGCCACCACGATGGAGGTGCGCCCGCGCATCAGGTTCTCGAGCGCCTCCTGCACCAGCGCCTCGGACTCGCTGTCCAGGGCAGACGTCGCCTCGTCGAGCACCAGAATCGGCGCGTCGGTCAGGATAGCGCGGGCGATGGCCACGCGCTGGCGTTGGCCGCCCGAAAGCTTAACGCCGCGCTCGCCCACCATGGTGTCAAAGCCACGGGGCAGGCGGTCGATAAACTCCAGGGCATTGGCCAGACGCGCGGCCTCGCGGATCTGCTTGTCGGTGGCGTCGGGACGGCCGTAGGCGATATTCTCGCGAATGGAGCGATGGAACAGCAGCGCCTCCTGCGGCACGTAGGCAACCTGGCGGCGCAGGCTCTGCTGCGTGCAGCGCGAGACGTCTTGGCCGTCCACGAGCACGCGGCCGCCCTGTACGTCGTCCAGGCGCAGCAACAGCTTGGTAAGCGTCGTCTTGCCCGAGCCCGATTTGCCCACCAGGCCCACGCGCTGGCCCGCCGCCACATGGAGCGTCAGGTCGTCGAACACGCTCTCGCCCGCCGCGGCATCACGGTATGCAAAGCTCAGGTGCTCAAAATCAATCGCACCCTCGCCCACCTTGAGCTCGGGGGCATTCTCGTCGTCTGCCACCAGACGCGGCTCGTCCAGCACGCGCGTCATCTCGGCCGCATCGCCCAGCGCGCGGTTGATGCGTTGCATCATGGAGCTCACGTAGTTCAGACGCATGGTGAGGTTGTACGTATAGGTAAAGATCATGACGAGCGCGCCGGCCGAGATGCCAAACCACGCGTTGCCACCCGCGACGAACACACTCACCACGGCCATGGTGATGACGATAAGGCCCGAGGTCGTAAAGTTGCGCTGCATCATGGCGTGCATCGAAACCGTTTCAGCATCGCGCGCGGCGCGGTCGGCGGTATCGAACAGGTCGCGCTCAAAGTCCTCGCGCCCACAGGTCTTGACGGCCAGGATGTTCGTGACCGCGTCGGACAGCACGCCCGACAGTTTGTTCTGAGCGGCGGACGTCGCGGCCGAAAGCGGCATGATGCGCTTGTACATAAGCCAGACAAACGCAATGTAGACGACCATGATGCCCACCAGGATCACGGTAAACGTCGGCACCACCGGAGCGAGCGCCGCCACCGTGCAGATGACCGAGGTGATGGTGGGGATGAGCGAATACACCGTCACGTCCACCAGCCCCGTATAGCCGCTCATAAAACGGCTCGTCTGGCTCACAAGCGATCCGCCAAAGCGGCTGGTATGGAATGTCATGGATTGGTTGGAGAGCGTGTCGAAGCACAGGCGCGCCAGGTGATAGTTGCCCGCGATCTCGAGCTTGTAGACGGTGTAGTCCTGTAGCTTGGAGAGGATCTGACCCACCAGGTTCACAAGCACGAGCGCCAGAATGTAGGGGCCAAAGACCTCGAATACTTGATCGCCCGCCACGGGACCGGCCTGGACGCGGTCGACGATGAGGGCCATCACATAGGTGTTGGCAAACGTGAGCAAAAAGATGTAGCCCGCCGACGAGAACACCGAGAGAAAGACGATCAGCGGCTGCGTGCGCGTGACATCCCAAAAACGCCGCAGCGTGCGGCGCACGGTGGAGCGCTTGAGCGGGCTGGTGCTTCTCTGAGACATGGGCTTCCTTTCGCATCTGATAGGGCGAAACGCCATTGTTGCACATTGGAGCACGCTCCAGACAAGTGCGATACGAAAAGCGGTAGGGCGCCCGCGTTTGCACCGGTGCCCCGCCGTCTTGTTGCAATTAGTCCTCGTCTTCTTGGTCTGTGGGAAGGCCCGCGGGCGTGAGTCCCAAGATCTCATCGGCTTGGTCGACGTCTTCCAGTGCGTCGATGTCCTTGAGCTTGCGCTCCATGACGTTGGTGCGCGTGGTGATGATGCCCTCGACCGTTTTACCCGCGGTCTCGATCTGCTGCTGGGCGCGACGCAGCGCCGCCTGATAGCGCGGCAGCTCGGCCTTGACGGCAGAGAGCACACGCAACACGTCGTCGGTGCGCTTTTGCAGCCTAAACGTCTGGTAGCTCATCTGCAGGCTGTTGAGGATGGCCGCCATGGTACTGGGGCCGGCAACGTTGACGTGATAGTCGCGGCCCAGGGTCTCGATAAGCCCGGGACGGCTGACGACCTCGGCGTACAGCCCCTCAAACGGAACGAACATAATGCCAAAGTTGGTGGTCGCGGGCACGCTCAGGTACTTTTCGCAGATGTCCTTTGCCTCGCGTTTCACCATCGCATCGAGCGTCTTGCGCGCTGCGGCGACGGCCTCAGCGTCACCCGACTCCTGGGCGTCGAGCAGATGCTCGTACGCGTCGCCCGGGAATTTGGAGTCGATCGGCAGCAGCACGGGATCGCCCTCGTCTACCGGCAGCTTGACGGCAAACTCAACCCGCTCCGAGGCGCCGGGCTTGGTAGCGACATTTTCCAGATACTGGTCGGGCGTAAGGATGTCCGTCAGGATTGCACCCAGCTGTACCTCGCCCAAAATGCCGCGCGCTTTTACATTGCCCAGCACACGCTTGAGGTCGCCTACGCCGGTGGCGATAGATTGCATATCGCCCAGGCCCTTGTACACGGCCTCGAGCTGGTCGCTCACCTGCTTAAACGATGCCGACAGGCGATCGTTGAGCGTACGGGAGAGCTTCTCGTCCACCGTCGCACGCATCTGATCGAGCTGTACGTTGTTGTCTTTGCGGATGGCGCCCAACTGGGCATCGACCGTCTCGCGCACCTTGTCCAGGCGGTGCTCGATGCCCTCGCGGTTGGCGCCAAGCTGTTGGGCTGTCTCGCGGCGCAGGTCATCCATACGGTCGCCGGCCTGCGAGAACTCACGCGCGATGGTCAGGTAGCGCTGCTGCTCTACGGCCGCATCGGTCGTCTGCTGCTGCGCGATGGCATTTGCCGTGCGGCGGGTTTCGGCCAAAGCGACGTTCAGGGTGTCGAGCGTGCTGTTGGCCTGCTCGAGCGCTGCCAGCGTTTCCGCGCTACTGTCGCCACGCTCCCGCAACTCGGCACGCAGGCTCTTGAGCTGGAGGGCGCAAGCCACAGCAACCCCCACCGCCACCAAGGCGATCACAACAAGCACAATATCAATAGCAGACATAAACTCCGCCCAACAAACCCAATCGAGCACCAATCAAAACCGCGATCAATCTTACCCTGTCAAACGCAGTTCATGTCCAATCGAGCGCAGACAAGTTACCTTTGCGCTATGGGTGCTGGTCCGCTAGCTCTCCCAGCTGGCGCGGATGGTTGCTGCGACATCCCCCAAGCGCTGACCAAGAGCTGCCAAGTGCTGAAGTACCTCATTGGGCGAGGCGCCGTTGAGGATGCACGTGAGGGCATATGAGGCCAAGAAGATTGTCGCGAGCCCCATCGGGATCAGCACGATCATCGCCAGCGTACGCAGGCGCTGGGCCCAGAGACGGTGACGCGCACGACGTTTATCGAACGCGAGCTCCTGCGCATATGAATCCTGCTGTACGGAATAGGCCTCTGGCGCCGAGTCACACCCGGGCACAGCTGCAGGTACAGCAGCGGGCACGACATTTTGCGCAAAGGGCTGGGCTGCCGCCCCTTGCATTTGCATCTCCATGAGTCGTTGCTGCTGACGCAGCATGCGCTCAGCTTGTCGCTGCGGAGTCTCAAGAAACAGATCCATGCTGGCCTCCAAAATCGGAGCATTCGACGCTTACGACCAGCATCCCGCACCGCCCTGACCGCGACAACGCAATCGCCGGCAATAGCCACAAAGT
The DNA here is from genome assembly GCA_900552735.1 of uncultured Collinsella sp. Taxonomy (GTDB): domain Bacteria; phylum Actinomycetota; class Coriobacteriia; order Coriobacteriales; family Coriobacteriaceae; genus Collinsella. Next base: position 11,177 of record USBA01000038.1, read on the forward strand.
TTCTTTTGCTCAAAAGCTGTCGAAAAGCTCAATAACTCCCCTACCAGCACTTTCTCTGAGCTTTTTTTCGCCAGCAATCTTTTGGCCTTCCACCCTTACGCCAACTGACCAAAATCTAACCAAAAGCTTGACGGAAATTGTGAAGACAGGGACCCCACACAAAAACGTGCCGTCCCAAAAGGTGCGGCACACAAACCAAACCATTAGCCAAACCTCGTGGGCAAGCGCGCGCCGCCAGACCCGCGGCGTATGCCTTTGCCTCGCGCGACCCTGCGAAGCCGTAAGCGAGAGGGAAAGGGATGCGCCGCGGGTCTGACGCCCGGAGCGGTAAAGCCAGCAGTTGCCCCGCGCTCCGCAGTCGGTGAAAGCAGATCACATGCCCGCGAGACCTCGAGCTGCGGTGGCACACATAAACGCCAGGACTAGGATCACGAGCGAACCCGCGATATCAACCAGCACGCCCATTGCACGGCGCTCAAACAACCAGCTCTCAAAGTGCGGAGCAACATTGCGCCAGACACGCCACAACAAGATGCCCATGCCGATGACGCCGGGAATATTGAGCAGCAAAATCTCGGAGCACAAGAGGCCGATCAAGTTGCCGGCGGCAAAGCCCGCATCGCCCTCGCAGTATTTGCGATAAATCATGTACAACATGTACGCCACAAACGGCTGCAGGCACGCAGAGATAAACGTAACCACCATCGAGGGATCCTGAAAAAAGACCTCAGTAAGCTTATCAACGCTCGCAGCATCCTTCGAGGCCAAGAACAATCCGATAACCACCACGGGCACCACGCCCAAAATGACCTCGACCATAGTAAACAGCTTGGCAGTCATATCCTCACTAGCCGAATTCAAATGAGGCGCCCACTCAGGATGAGCATGCGCACCAACCTTCTTCTCCTTATCGGCACGCGCAGCCTTACCGCTCTCATCAACCACGCGATGAGGATCAAGACGAGTCCCCACAGCAGCAACCCGAGCCCGAGACTTCTTACCCATAAATAACACCCCACAACAGGAAGCAAACAAACAAAAGCACTACCCAGTGTACCCCACCCATGAACGGTGCCATCCCACCCCCCCCCCAAACAAAAACGTGCCGCCCCTATCGGGGCGGCACACAAACTTCTTATCAGCTTTTCAGTAACGAGCACGCGACGACCCAACGCCGGAGCGGCAGCGGGGGGAATTAAAAATCCTAAGCCGCCCCACCGGGAACCGGGTGAACCGGGTAAATTGTTTAACCCCCAACAGGGGC
>USBA01000039.1 GCA_900552735.1 uncultured Collinsella sp.
CCAACGCAGCCGTACTTGAGAGGAATCTTCTCGTCGAGCTCACGCATGGCGTACAGGCCGACGCGAATGTGGGCAAGCACGAAGTCGGTCCCGGTGAATGCGGTCTCGGGGTCGGTGGTGTAGCTAAACTCAACCTCGGGAGCGTTCTCGTGGAAGTAGATCTCGCAGGCCTTTGCCACGATCTCCTGGCGCTCGGCGTTGTTGTCGTAGAAGGTCACCTTGTTGACCGGGAAGCGGTCGCGCTCCTCGAGCAGCATCAGGGCAATGCCCGGGGTAAAGGTGGAGCCACCGCCGGCAATGGTCACGGCATAGTTCTTCTTGGACATGATGTCCTCCTCATTCTGGCCGCTTGCTCAATCCGTCCCCGCACGCGGCCTTGCGCGGTTTGGAATTGTTACCTAGAAGTGGAGTTTTTTATCTCTAGAATCGGCCTTGCGGTGCATACCGGCTCTGCAAGGCCGATTGTTTCGATGGACGATGGTTTACAGAAGACTCTCGAACTTCAGAAGACTCTCGAACTTCTCGCGAACCTGCGGGACGGTAAGGCCGATGATGACCTGGATTGACTGACCTTGGACCACCAAGCCATGCGTACCGATTGCCTTGAAAGAAGCCTCGGGTGCAACGACGCTCTTGTCCTTGACGTTAACGCGCAGACGGGTAGCGCAGTTAGTTACATCGATGATGTTATCCGTGCCACCGAGCAGATCGAGGATGTTCTCGGCAAGCACCAAGCGCTCATCATCTTTACTCTGGGCGACCGATTTGCCAGCAGCAGCACCGCCCTGCTTTTGCTTGTAGTCGGCCTTGGACTTGAGCTCGACCTCAACATCATCATCCTCGCGACCGGGAGTCTTAAAGTCGAACTTGACGATCAAGAAACGGAAGACCACGACCCAAAGAGCGGTAAAGCACAGACCGACAAGGATGGAGATGGCGTACTGCAGACCGTGTGCGGCCCAAAGGGGCAGCCAGTCCCACGAGAGCATCGAGATGATGCCGCCGTCGAAGATGCCCACGACGCCAAGGAGGTTTTGAGCCATGCAGCCGAGCGCTCCGAGCACGCAGTGGACGACGAACAGACCGGGCGCGATGAACAGGAAGGTGAAGTCAAGCGGCTCGGTGATACCGCAAAGCATAGCGGTAAGGGTGACCGGGATCAGCAGAGCCTTGACGCGCTGCTTGCGCTCGGGTTTGGCGGTCATATAAAACGCAATGGCGACGCCAAGCGAGCCGAAGACCTTAGTCCAACCAGGGCAGGTATAGGCAGCCCAGGGTGCGGCATCCTTAAGAGCAATGCTCGGATTGGCAGCCAGTTGGGGCAGGATGTTGGCCCAAGCAGCAAAGATGCCGCCGTTGACCGCCGCGTTGTCGTAATAGAACGGCGTATAGATAAAGTGGTGAAGGCCTGTAGGGATCAGCACGCGCTCGAAGAAAGCAAAGACGCCCACGCCAAACGTACCGGCGGAAAGGATGAATCCCTGGAAGGCGGAGATAGCAGCCTGAACATGCGGCCACACCAGGCAGGCGATAAGAGCGACCGGAACCATAACGAAGAAACCGATCATATAAATGAACACGGAGCCCGAGAACACGCCCAGCCACTCAGGAAGTTCGGTGTCGAAGAACTTGTTATGCAGCATCGTGGCGATACCAGAAATGATAAGCGCGCCCATGATGCCCATATCAAGCGTTTTGATGCTTGCGATAGTGGCAAGACCAGTACCGCTGCCCGCCTCGACAGAGTAGTCGACACCAAAGACAGGGCCCCACTGCCCCAAGATTGTGCTTACAAAGTAGTTGAAGGTAAGGTAGATGGCCAAAGCCTCCATGCAGCAGCGAGCGTTCTGCTTGTTCGCGAGCGAGATTGGCAACGCTACGCAAAACAGCAACGGCATCTGGTTAAAGAGCGTCCAACCACCCTGGAGCAGCACATTCCAGCAATCAAACCAAAGATGGCCCGCAGTGGCCATCTCGCCAAAGATCGCCTCGGTGGTAAACAGCGTACCCAGGCCGACGACGATTCCGGAAAATGCGAAAAGAATTGCAGGCGTGTACATTGCACCGCCGAAACGTTGTATCTTTTGCATCATGACGGGGAATCCCCCTCTCTTCATTCGGAGCGACTGCGGTTTTGGCTTCACTCGAGACCGCAGACGCGCCGTTTGCGTGTACCTCGTGCAATAGGACGGGTGGGCCCGCTTCCCTGACTTCTTGCGCTTCTATTTTTATCATATCACTTATCTAGACAAGTTAATACGGTTTCTATGTTCGGTCAGCGGTCGATTATTGGCCGTAAACGGTATGTGTCCAGTATTTCGCCTGTTAAATCTGACATAGCTGATGGCTGCATTTCATTTTTCTTTTCTACTTGTCTAGATGTGCTTGTCTATATCTATAGACATGCCTATACTTCATTACAACATTCACCGCCACGTTAAGGAGTCACCATGAAAAGCGCGGTCTTCTATGGAAAGCACGACCTCAGAGTCGAGGAATCGGCAAAGCCGGCCGTGGGCAGGCGCGACGTTCTGATCAACGTCAAAGCTTGCGGCGTCTGCGGTACCGACGTTCATATCTATGAAGGCGACAAGGGCGCAGCCGACGTTACCCCGCCCACGATCCTTGGTCATGAGTTTGCGGGCGTTGTCGAGGCCGTGGGCAGCGACGTCGCTGGCTTTAAACCGGGCGATCGCGTGTGCATCGACCCAAACCATCCCTGCGGCTGCTGCGAACCCTGCCGCGACGGAATCAACCACTACTGCGAGCATATGACCGGTTACGGCACCACCGTTAACGGCGGCTTTGCCGAGTACTGCTCCGTCGATATGCAGCAAGTCTACAAGTTGGGCGATCACACCAGCTTTGAGCAGGGTGCTATGACCGAGCCCGTCGCCTGCTGCCTGCACGGCATCGATATGTGCAACATCAAGCCCGGCAGCACAGTTGTCGTTATCGGCGGTGGCATGATCGGTCTGCTCATGATGCAGCTTGCCAAAAACGCCGGCGCCACCAAGGTCGTCTTGCTCGAACCCGTCGAAAGCAAGCGCGAGGTTGCGCTCAAACTCGGCGCCGACCTGGCAATTGATTCCATCCACGAGGACGTCCCGGCCCGCCTGAAGCAGGAGGGCGTCGGCAACGTCGATGTCGTTATCGAGTGTGTTGGCAAGCCCGTCACCATCGAGCAGGCCATCCAGATCGCCGGCCACAAGGCTACGGTCATGATGTTCGGCCTCACCAAGCCCGATGAGACAATCACCGTCAAGCCCTTCGAGGTCTTCCAGAAGGAGCTTGTGCTTACCTCGTCCTACATCAACCCTTATACGCAGCGTCGCGCGCTCGAGCTCATCGACTCTGGCAGGCTCGACGTATCCTCGATGGTCGCCAAGGTGGCTTCCCTCGACGAACTCGGCGCCATCCTGTCAGACCCAGCTCTGCGTGCCATGGGTAAATATATAATCGACCCCAGCAAGTAAATCGATCGACACCTGCGCGAGCAGTCCTCATCCACCGCTCGCGCACTCAGCTCTAGGAGACCGTCATGGCGCGAGCCATCTTCCAAACCATTTATGACAACGTGAAGCAGTCGATTGACGACGGCACATACGCCTATCAGAGTTATCTGCCTTCGGAGACTGAACTCACGCAGCTGTTTGGCTGTTCGCGCATGACGGTCCGTCGCGCCATCTCGATGCTTGCGGCAGATGGCTACGTACTCCCTCAGCAAGGCAAAGGCATGCGCGTCATTCGCAACATCAGTGGCGAGACGAATCGTGGCGGCGGCGGACTCGAGACCTTTAAGGAAATCGCAGCCAGCCGAGGCTTTGAGCTCAAGACTGTCACCACCGTCTTTGAGCTCCTCGTCTGTAGCAAGGCACTCTCCAGGATTACCGGGTTTCCCGAAGGCTGCGAGCTTACGCGCGCCAAACGCATCCGTTATGCAAACGGACATGCCGTGTGCTCCGACGACTCCTATTACCTAAGCTCACAGGTACCGGGACTGACACCCGAGATTGCCAACGATTCGATCTATCGTTACCTCGAAGAAGGCCTTGGCATTAAGATTGCCACGGGCAAACGCGATGTAACGATTGAGCATCCCACGCCCGAAGATGCGCGCGTGCTCGATCTCGACGACTTTAACGCACTCGCCGTTGTACGCGGGCAGACCTACAACGCCGACGGCATCCTTATGGAATACACCGAGACCAAACAGGTCCCCGGGTTCTTTTTACTCCACGAAACGGTCACCCGCCGCAATAACGGCAGTGAGACCCATCAGAGCAGTATGAGCTAACTGTCTATTAGTTGCGGTGAAATAGTTCCTAGAATGGCCAGCTTAAGGGCAAAACGGGAACTATTCCACCGCAACTTTTTTGGCCGGTGGGGCAGTACCTATCCCACCGGCCATCATTTACGCTCTTTTAGCTAGTCCGCGAGCTTCTCCACCTGATCGAGCATCTTGTCAAGCTTGGCCTTTGCCTCAGCCTTAATCTTCTCAGCTTCTTCGTGAGCCTTCGCCTTCTGGGCGGCCTTTTCCTCGGCCTCGGGATCGACGACGACCAGGTTGGATGCATCATGCTCAACCAACTTAAGCGCATGCTCGGGGCACACCTTGACGCAGGCTCCGCAACCTAAGCAATACGTGGACTCCAGTGCAAAGCGACCGCTTCCCACCAAATCGCAGGCAAACGTGGGGCACACGTTGACGCACTCGCCGCACGACGTGCACTTGTCAAAATCGCATTCCGGCGTGCTCACCTGCATGTTCTGGGCAAGCTCGGGGTGGTTTTGCAGCGTCGAGAGCACCAGCTGCCGCCCGTGCGTGAGCGAACGGCGACGCTTGGTCGTCGTGGTGCCGCACATGGTGTTGAGCGTGCGCTCCAGCTGGGTAATCTGATGGCGATGGGCCTTGAGCTTTTGCGTCACCGAGGCCAGCGCCGCCGTCGCCGGATTAAGCTTGGTCACCGTCAGGCCCGTGGTACGGGCAATCTTTTCCATGTACTCCTTGCGTTCGTACTCGCGAAGCTTATGGCACTTGAGGCTCTTGGGGTCGACCTCCAAGCCCATACCCGTGCCGGACCACTCCTCGGCCTTCGCAATCGCCTCGCCCAGAATATCCTCGCCAGCGGTGTTGCGGCACTTATCGCACACGCCCAACGGCAGGTAGACGCTCACGTTGGGATAATCGGCCAGTACCGAGAACCAGGTCTCGGCCGTAATATCGCCCACGCAGGCAACGACGACCTCGTTTTCGCGCGGCATGCGCTTGAGGGCGCGCGTGCAGGTGACGTAAGCGGTCTCATGGCTCGTAGCAGCAGAGACAATGTCGTCATACAGGTTTTTGGGCGCCAGGCGCGGCGAGATGATCGCCTCGGTCGGACAGGCAGCGGCGCACAGGCCGCACTTGCGACAGGAGTCGAGGATCTCGATGGAGTCTTCCTCGACCTCGATAGCGTTGACCGGGCACACGTCCATGCACGCGGTGCAGCCGCTCTTTTCGTTTTTGCAGGTCAGGCACGGAATGGTGTTGCCGCGCGGGCGCTCCTTGTAGTCGGCAGGGTTCCACTGCGGCGCCGACGGATCGAGTGCATCGGTCACGCCGCCAAGCGGGTTTTTAAGAAAGTCGAAACCCTTGCTGATCTCGATAATGTCATCAAACAGATCGTGTTCCTGCGCCATGCGCGGCCCCTCCCTGAGCAGTGCAAACAAGCAAGAGATAATGATACGCTATCGGCCCACGCCTCGGGCAAATTACACGCGGCGCACCTTTGAGGCAAATAGTCTATAGCCTATCGCCGCCTCGATTGCACAAGATCGATCAAACGCCAAGCTATGCCTCGCACATGAGCTGCACAAGCTTTTGTTTGGTCACCTTGGCCTGCTCGTTAGCCATATTGCGTTCGTTTCTAAAGGCCGCATCTGCAACGCTCATCAGGTCGGTAACGGAAATCTCGCCAAGTCCCAGCTCCGCGAGCGTCGTCGGTAGGCCGACGCGCTGGCAAAACTCGAGCACTTGATCAAGCTCGGGCGCACGCTCCAGGCGCAGCTGCACCACCAAGCCAAATGCCGCGGCCTCACCATGCATGGCCTTGCACTCGGGCAGAATCGTCAGGCCATTGGCGATGGCATGGGCAAGCGCTAGGCCACCGCTCTCAAAGCCAACACCCGAGAGCAGAATATTGCACTCGATCAGGCGCTCAACCGCCGGCGATATACGGCCCTTTTTGAGATCGCGCTTGGCAGCGACGCCGCGCTCCATGAGTGTGTCATAGCAGGCACGAGCCGCAACCAAGGCCAAGTGCCCCGGCGCGCCACCGTGCTCGTTGGCGCCGTGCGCCGCGGCGCACGAACGCGCCTCGAAATACGTTGCCAGTGCGTCGCCCATGCCAGCGACCGTCATACGCAGCGGAGCCGCCGCAACCACGTTGGTATCTACCACGACCAGGTCTGGATTCTTCTCGAGCATCAGGTAGTGGTCGAACGACCCATCCTCGTGATACAGCACCGAAATCGCGCTGCACGCACCGTCCATCGAAGCCGCCGTGGGGCATACGCACAACGGCAACTCGGCATAAAACGCAACGGCCTTGGCGATATCGAGCATCTTGCCGCCGCCAATACCCACCACCATGTCGCAATACTCAGCCCGGGCTTCCTTAGCCATTTCAACAACGGCCTCTTCCGTACACGGACCGTTATAGATCTTAAAGAATGGCTCGCTTAGATCTTCGTCCAGAAATCCATCGACGATCTGCCTGCACAGCCGATCCTCGGTGCCCTGGTCAAACAGGACATAGGCAGCGCAACCCAACCATGACAAATACCTGCCCTGACGCGAGAGCTCACCCGGCCCCTGAACATACCGACCGGGACCGCCATAAACCATGGGAAGCGCCATACGAGAATCCGCCCTTTCATCAACAACAATTGGTGCAAAGCAACCTGACCCCTTTGCACCATAGCAAAAAGGGGCAAAGCCATCTGCTGGCTTTGCCCCTTCCTTAGCTTGATTTACTCATCCATGAGATAGTAGTGGCCCAGCGCGTCGGCACCCAGGATGGCGTTTGCGACCATCTCGGGCGTCACCTCAAACGGCATGTTGCACATGGTGTCCTCGGGCGCGCACGCGGCCTCGGCAACAATCATGGCCTGCTCGCGCGTAACCTCGGCAACGCCCAGCTCCTTCATCGTGACCGGCAGGCCCAGCTCAATGCAGAAGCCCAAGACTTCCTCGAGCTTCTCGGTCGGGGCATCCTCAAGTACCAGCTGGACGATGGTGCCAAAGGCGACCTTCTCGCCGTGATACATGCCATGGCACTCGGGCAGCATCGTCAGGCCATTGTGGATGGCATGAGCAGCAGCAAGGCCCGAGCTCTCAAAGCCAATGCCGGAAAGCAGCGTATTGGCCTCGATGATATGCTCAACGGCAGGCGTGAGCGCACCCTTCTCCAGCGCGACCTTGGCCTTGACGCCATCGGCCATAAGCGTCTCGTAGCAGAGCTTGGCGAGCGCCAGGCCGGCCATTCCGCCCTTGCCGCCGGCGCAAGTGCCACCGTCGGCATCGTGCGTCGCCTGGGCCTCAAAGTAGGTTGCGAGCGCATCGCCCATACCGGAAACCGTCAGGCGCACCGGGCTCGCCGCGATAACCGTCGTATCCATCAGGACAATGTTGGGGTTTGCCTTCAGGAAGAGGTACTTGTCGAACTGGCCGTCATCGGTATAGAGCACCGAAAGCGCCGAGCACGGGGCATCGGTCGAAGCAATGGTGGGGCAAATGATAACCGGGGACTCCAGGTAATAGGCGACGGCCTTCGCGGTGTCGAGGATCTTGCCGCCACCGACGCCGACGATGATGTCGCAACCGTTGTCACGGGCGAGCGCAACCAGGCGATCGACCTCGCCCTTGGAGCACTCGCCGTTAAAGTCCTCAAACAGCAGCTCGGCCTTGGCCTCGGCAAAGCCGCCCTCGATCTTGGCACCGACGCGCTTCTTGCCCGAAGGCGTCACGATGACGAGGGCCTTAGCGCCGAGCGGCTCAACGTAAGAGCCGAGCTTGGCGAGCTCGTCCGGACCCTGGATGTACTTGCTGGGGCTATTGAAAATTGCAGCCATAACTATCCCATTCTCTAAAAGAAAAAAGAAAGGGGCTCCGTACGGATACGTGCGGAGCCCCTCGTTACGATAACAAGAGTCGATTAGAAATCGATGTCGGTGTCGTAGTAGCAGGCCTTGAGGATCTTCTCGAAGTCGGCAGCCTTGGTCTCACGCGGGTTCTCCGGCGTGCAGGCGTCCTGCTCGGCGTTCGCGGCGATCTCGGGCAGCTTGGCGAGGAACTCCTCCTCGGAAACCATCTGCGGGTTCTCGGCGTCGACCTTCACGCCACCATTCGCGTAATCCTTGATGGACTGCGGAATGTTGAGCTGGTCGTTGAGGTCGCGAATCTTCTGGACGAGCGCAGCGATGAGCTCCTCGTTGGTCTCGCCGGGAAGGTGCAGGATCTCCTTGGCCACGTAAGCATAACGCTCGGCAGCACGCGGGTCCTTGGAGTTCCACTGGATGACCTTGCCCAGGTACATGGCGTTAGCAGCACCGTGGATGATGTGACCGTTCTCGAAGGCAGCACCGGTCTTGTGAGCCATGGAGTGAACGATGCCCAGCAGGCCCGAGGAGAAGGCGATACCGGCGATGCACTGAGCCTCGTGCATGTGCTGACGGGCCTCATGGTCGCCAGCATAGGACTTGGGCAGCCACTCGACGATCTCGCGGATGCCGTGCAGAGCGTTGGCGTCGGTGAACATAGAGGCGCAGGTGGAAACGTAGGCCTCCATGCAGTGGGTCAGAGCGTCCATGCCGGTGTGAGCGCACAGCTTGGCGGGCATGGTGTAGGTGAGCTCGGGGTCGACGATGGCGACATCAGGGGTGATGTTGAAGTCGGCCAGCGGGTACTTGATGCCCTTGGCGTAGTCGGTGATGACGGAGAAGGCAGTGACCTCGGTAGCGGTACCGGAGGTAGAGGAGATGGCGCAGAAGTGAGCCTTCTGACGCAGCTCGGGGAAGCTGAACGGCTGGATGATGTTATCGAAGGACTCCTCGGGATACTCGTAGAAGACCCACATGGCCTTAGCGGCATCGATGGGCGAGCCGCCGCCGATGGCGATAATCCAGTCGGGCTCGAACTCGCGCATGGCCTCGGCGCCCTTCATGACCGTCTCGATGGACGGATCGGACTCGACGCCCTCGAACAGCTTGACCTCGAAACCGCCTTCCTTAAGGTCGGCCTCAACGTCCTGCAGGAACCCGCCGCGGCGCATAGAGCTGCCGCCAGAAACGATGATGGCCTTCTTGCCCTTGAGGTTCTTCACCTCGTGGCGAGCGCCCTCACCAAAGTACAGATCGCGAGGATTGGTAAAACGTCCCATACTGTGCCTCCTAAACAAGCCCCTCTTAGACTTGCGTATATAACGGAGCACCCAATTGGCTCCGTTAGGACCGGTTTGCGCGTTGCCGGCGATGACAATGCGCAATGTCTAAACGTCTCAACGCTCAGATAAACACTATTCTACCGTTCTGGTTGGTCAGTTATTCACCTAAAGCCGACAATGATGAAACGTTTTTTCTATCCCTGAAGACCCTTGTGGGGCATTCATACTCCCAAGCTGGGCAAACGTTTTATCAAGGTTGACCACATATCCCGGGCAGGACTGTGTCCCTCCAAAATGCGCCCCGTTCGCCGCCAAAAATCGACCGTTTGCGGCACCGTGATACCACTCAGTCGTCCAAGGTGCCGACATTTGTGCGACATCCGTCTTCGTGGTGCAAAGGTGCATGTCCAAGTGCGGCACCCCCGGTGTGCCACATGCGGGTAAACTAGAACCTTATATAGAGACATTTGAACCCTAACCGCAGCAAAGGAGGCCCCATGGCATTCGATCCCATTCAAGAGGATTGCCATCGCCTCGTTCTTGAGGCCTTGCGCCGCGACAATATCCCGCTCACCGACGGTGCCGCCGTAGAGCGTCTGATGGAACAATTCACCCGCAACCCCGCGCCGCTCATCGTGCACGACCGCGACCGCGCCGGGCACCTCATTGCCAAGGTGGTCGAGGCTGTCGACTACCGCATTCCCTTTATCCCTGACGATACCCAGGCAGAGCAAGAAGAGGCCGCTGCCGAGAACATGCTTCGCGAGGCAGCCGCGCTCGACCCCACCAACTGGGATGCCCAGCGCATGCTGACCGCCCTCACCGCCAACTCCAACGAGGAGTACGTACAGTACTTGGTATCCAAGCGCGATGAAGTCGAGCACGACCTAGCGCTCAAAATCGCCTCGGCGCAGGACCCCTACGAGCGCGAGGCAGCAGGCGACCTTACGCGCCGCCCCTATCTGCGCTGGCTTGCCGCCTTGGCATCGCGCGCCCTCATTAGCGGCCGCTATCGCATGTCGCTCGAAGCCGCGAATCGCAGCTTGGACTTTGCGCCCAACGACCCCGCTGGTGTCCGCCACACCGCGATGCTCGCCATGGCAAAGCTCGAATACCCCGCCGAGGAGCTCAAGCGCTTTCGCTCCGCACACTCCGTGCCGTACCTCGCGAATACCCCACTGCGCCGTCGTCCCAAGGATGCGGAGCGTGACTTGGACCCGTGGACGCTCATCGCGCTGATGAGCGCTGCCTGGCGCGAGCTGGACTACGAAGGCGCCGAGCACTACTTGCGCATCCTTGCGCGCTCGTGCCCGCACGCAGCCGAGGCGCTCTACTTCCAAACCGAGTTTCCCGATGGCGTCTATGCCCGCGTCAACGTGGGCGTGGGCTCCACCGACGAGCTCGTCCTTGCACTCTCCGAGGCGACGCCGGTACTGCAGGAGGGCCTGGGCGCGCCCGACAACGCCAGCTTTGCCGCCTGGGTCGCCACCAACGACATCGTGCGCTCCCAGATCGACGAGCGCATCCTGCGGGCGGCCGAGCAGGGCTTGCCGTTTAAGGGAGGAGACCTCTAATGGATCCGAGCGTCTACATCCCCGCCTACCTGGAGCGCGCCTACGTTGCGTCGCACCCCGAACTCACCGATGCAGCACGCGAGCTTGTCCATAACGACGTGAGCGTCAACCCTCATAAGTATGCGCAGACCGAGCATGCCCAAGCGCTGCTGTCCTATGCCGGCGTCCACCGCCACTTGCTCGACGAACTCCATCGCATCGAGGACATGGGCAGCGACGAGGAGTTTGAGCAGACGCGCAACCGCCTGTTCGACGACATGCGCGACGAGCTGCTCAAGATTGTTCGTGTCGATGCGCTGGCCGTCGATGCCCAGTTGCTCGCCATCATCCTGGCGGACACGCCCGTCGATGCCTGCCTGGGCGATCTGATGAAGCTCGAGGCGAGCACGGCCGACTACCTGCAACAGAGCGTGCCCGGGTTTGATATGGAGGCCCCGCACTACTGGGCCAACAAGGTTTTGACGGACGGCGTGACGGCGGCCTATCTCACCGCAAGCGAGCCGGCGCTTATCGGGTGGCTCCACACGCTCGAGGCCATCTCGCAGCTGTGCATGGCGAGCGCTCGCTACCGTGCTGCCGCCAACTACGCCCGCCGCGTCCTTAAGGCGGAAGGCTATCCCACCCGAGCTGCAGGCACCGTGCTACTCGCCCTCGCTCGCCTAGAAGACGAGGACGGCTTTTTTGCCCTGGCCCACCAGCTCGAGGAGCAGATGGGGGCCGATGCCCTCGAGGACTCCCCCTGGTACCTGCTCGCCCGCACGATCCTGCTGTTCAAAACGAACAAGATGCGCCCGGCGACACGCGCGCTGCGTGAGTTTGCCAACCGCTGCGAGGGCGGCGCGTTCTTTTTGCTGAACCCCATGTATCAGACGCCGTACCTTCCCTGCCGGCCCGAACCGCACGACCCCTGGGACCTTTCGCATCAGGCAGTTTGGGAGGCCGACGGCATCATCTCGGATACTCCCGACTTTGCCCCCTGGGCCAACGCTTGCGAAGACGTATCGCAGCTTGCCCAGGAATTTGCGCGCCGTTACGGCTTTTAACGGCACAAACGTCACGACCATGTCATTCACGTTAGGAACGGCTTCATGAACTTCCGCTCATCTCTCGCCTGCACCTCGAGCGATATCGCCCGCTGGGGACTGCGCTCTGTCCTCAAACGCCAGGGTGGCGTGCTTCCCGGCCGCATCGCCATGAAGATCGACCCCGAGCTGCTAAGCGACCTCGCGAGCCTGGTCGACCGCAGCGTGGTGATCACCGGTACTAATGGCAAGACCACCACCTCCAACCT
>USBA01000040.1 GCA_900552735.1 uncultured Collinsella sp.
GCAGGACGCGGCGGACGCGTAGGACGGAGTGTAACCGGCGTTGTAGTACGAAGCCTGAGCGGCCTCGGCAGCCTCCGCCTCGGCGGCGGCAGCCTCGAGCGCTTCGCGCTTGGCATACTCAAGCGCAGTGCGCAGCTCATCGAGCTCGGTCGACTTGGCGTCGACCTCCCCCATCGTCAACAGGCTGCCCGCACCGTCGATGCAACCCTGCAACACGGCACGCTCGTCATCGGTGGCATAGTCGCCATACATGTTCATAATGATCTGTGCGCGTATCTCCAGGGAATCGCGCTTGGCCTCCATCGAGGCATTCCACTCCTGCATGGAACCATAACCATCGCCGCGATAGTCGACGGGCTGCATCAGCGTCGCCTCGGACGGCGTGGATCCGACCGTGTCGGACAGTGTTGCCGCGTGGGCATCGGTTGCGCCGGCGCCCGCCAAAAGTGCCACGGTCAGAGCGGCGGAAAGGGCGGCGGCTTTCGGTTTTCGTGAATCGATCCTCATGTAGCTGGAAACCTCCGTAGTGCGTTTTTTGCTGCGTTTGAGCTGCGTGTGATTCGATCGCGCTGCATAGTACCCCGAGCACATCGCGACCTGCGGTTTTTCTCAAAAGGTGCACGTCAATTGCGTAAAACTCACATCCTCTCAACAGGAGTTTTCCACATCTCGATTGCATAAAGCATGCCAAAAACCCTGTAATAGCGCCCTTCCTATGCAAAAAGGCGTCTGCGCAACCATTGCTTGCGCAGACGCCTTGAGCAGGCATTTTATGCAGTTATACCTATCGAGTCGCAAGGGGTCCTTGCACAAGTCGCCCTACTCGTCCAGTGCGGCAAAGGCCTGCTTCAGGTCCCAAATGATGTCCTCGGCGTTCTCGGTACCGATGGAAAGACGGATCGTGGAGGGCGTGATGTTCTGCTCGGCGAGCTCCTCGGCAGAGAGCTGGGAGTGCGTAGTCGTAGCCGGGTGCACGACGAGCGACTTGACGTCGGCCACGTTGGCGAGCAGCGAGAACACCTGCAAGTGGTCGATGAACTTCCATGCAGCCTCCTGGCCGCCCTTAATCTCAAAGGTAAAGATCGAGGCACCACCGTTGGGGAAATACTGCTTGTAGAGCTCATGGTCGGGGTGCTCAGGCAGGCTCGGGTGGTTCACCTTGGCGACGTGGCTGTCACAAGCCAGGAACTCAACGACCTTCTTGGTGTTCTCGACATGGCGGTCGACGCGCAGCGACAGGGTCTCGGTGCCCTGGAGCAGGATCCAGGCGTTAAACGGGCTAATGCAAGCGCCCTCGTCACGCAGCAGGATGGCGCGGACATAGGTCGCGAAGGCGGCAGGGCCGGCAGCCTCGGCAAACGAGACGCCATGATAGGAGGGATTGGGCTCGGCGATCTGCGCATACTTGCCACTCGCCTTCCAATCGAAGTTACCGCCGTCGACGATCACACCGCCCAGCGAGGTGCCGTGGCCGCCGATAAACTTGGTTGCGGAGTGGACGACGATGTTGGCACCATGCTCCAGCGGACGGAACAGATACGGGGTGCCGAAGGTGTTGTCGACGACAACCGGCAGACCATGCTTCTTGGCGATCTCGGAGATGGCGTCGATGTTGGGGATGTCGGAGTTGGGGTTACCGAGCGTCTCGAGATAGATGACCGTGGTGTTGTCCTTGATGGCGCCCTCGACCTCGTCCAGGTTATGGGCATCGACGAAGGTGGTCTCGACACCAAACTGGGAGAGCGTGTGCTCCAGCAGGTTGTAGGAACCGCCGTAGATGGTCTTCTGGGCGACCACGTGGTCACCAGCCTGGGCAAGTGCCTGCAGGGTATAGGTGATGGCAGCGGCACCGGAGGCGACGGCAAGACCGGCCACGCCACCCTCGAGCGCGGCGATACGGTCCTCGAAGACGCCCTGGGTGGAGTTGGTCAGACGGCCGTAGATGTTACCGGCGTCGGCAAGACCAAAGCGGTCGGCGGCGTGCTGGGAGTTGCGGAACACATAGCTCGTGGTCTGGTAGATAGGCACGGCACGGGAGTCGGATGCAGGATCGGCGCTCTCCTGGCCAACGTGCAGCTGCAGGGTATCGAAACCAAAGGTGTGCTCGGGGTTGTTGATAAACTGGCTCATGATGATCTCCTTGATCGAACAAAAGTAATAAGAGTAAGAGAAGTAAGTCGCTGTCTCCTGATCACGCCGACGGGCGCAAACAGGAGCCCGGCATTCGTCTTGGTAAGCAATTCATATGCGGGCCTCCTTTCGCATCCCTGTTCCGTGGTCGGCTTAATTACCTACTGCCTTTGTGTGTTTTGAATAGTACGAGCATTGTTTCCCTCGGTCAATCACTTAAAAGCGCTAATCTGTTATCTGTTTTATAGATAGCAATCGAGAGGATGGCGTCGATGACCCTTCAGCAGCTTCGTTTTCTGATTGCCGTAGCAGAGTCCGGCTCAATCAACGCCGCAGCTCAGCGCCTCTATACCGCTCAGTCCAACATCTCAAACGCCGTCAAAAGCCTGGAACAGGAGCTCCATCTGGAGATCTTTACGCGCTCCAGCCGCGGCGTCACGCTCACCAACGACGGCACCGAGCTTTTGGGCTATGCGCGCCAGGTCGTAGAGCAGGCCGACATGCTCGAGGCCCGCTACGAGGACGGCGGTACCCCGCAAGCCCGCCTCGCCATTTCCGCCCAGCACTACGCCTTTTCGGTCGAGGCCTTTGTCAACGTAGTCGAGCGCTGCCGCGACAGCAAGTTCGAGTTCATCATGCGCGAGACCACCACATCGCAGATCATCGATGACGTCCGCGCATTTCGCAGCGATATCGGCATTCTGTACCTGGATGACTTTAACGCCCGCGTTCTGCAGAAGGCCTTCGCCGATGCCCGCGCAAGCTTCCATCCCCTCTTCGACGCGACGGTCCACGTCTTCGTTAGCGAGCGCCACCCGCTTGCCCGCCGCCCGCAGCTGTCCCTTGCCGACCTCACACCATATACGCGCTACAGCTTTGAGCAGGGAACCTCAAACTCCTTCTATTACGCCGAGGAACCTTTTAGCTATATCCCTTGCGACCGCAACATACGAATCTCGGACCGCGGAACACTTACTAACTTACTTATCACGTCGAACGGTTACACCCTGTCGACCGGTGTCCTTTCCAATGAAATGCAGTGGGGTATGGCATCGATCCCGTTAGCAGACGCCCCAACGATGCACGTAGGCTATATCATGCACGACGAGCGCAAGCCCGCTCCCCTCTTGCAGCAATACCTCGACGAGCTCAACCGCATCATCCATGCCAACTAACTGTCGGAAGACGGGGTAGAAATCGTAGATTGCTAGCCCGCGGCGGGCATGGCGCTACAATGGTCACTCACACGAAGCGTACCCAACGAAAGGAACCATGTGAAGGTCATCATCTATACCGACGGCTCGGCCCGATCAAATCCGGGACGCGGCGGCTACGGCGCCGTGCTCAAGTACACCAACCCCGCCGGCAAGACCTTCACCTCCGAGCTTTCGCGCGGCTACGCCAAGACCACCAACAACCGCATGGAGCTCATGGCGGTCATCGTGGCGCTCGAGGCACTTAACCGCCCCTGCGAGGTCGAGGTCCATTCCGATTCGCAGTACGTCGTCAACGCCTTTAACAAGCACTGGATCGACGGCTGGAAAAAGCGCGGGTGGAAAACTGCCAACAAGCAGCCAGTCAAGAACCGCGACCTGTGGGAGCGTCTGCTTGCCGCAAAGAGCAAGCATAAGGTGGAGTTCATCTGGGTTAAGGGGCATGCCGGCCACGAGCTCAATGAGCGCTGCGACGAGCTCGCCACCACCGCGGCCGACGGAGCCAACCTCGATATCGACGCCGGCTTTAGCGAGAGCGACCTGTAACGGCGTTTTCGCACGCTATTTCCTGCCCCCTCGCGCTACACTCATCCTGTAAACCGAACGGCACGAGGGGGATACATGCTGCGTATAGCGACCATCGGCACATCCATGATTACCGACGACTTTATCCAGGTCGTCAACGCCAACGACCAAGCCGCGTTTGTGGGCACGCTCTCGCGCGATGCCGAGCGCGGCGCCGCCTTTACCGCCGAACACGGCGGCGAGCGTAACTTCACCGCACTTGACGAGCTTGCGTCCGCCGACGACGTCGACGCCGTCTACATCGGCAGTCCCAATGCGCTCCACTACGAGCAAGCGCTCGCCTGCATAGCCGGTGGCAAGCATGTCATCGTCGAGAAGCCCTTCTGCGCCACCGAAGCGCAGGCGTTGGAAGTCTTCCGCGCTGCCGAGGCAGCAGGTGTCGTGGCCCTCGAGGCCATGCGTCCCCTCCACGATCCCGCCTTCCACGCCATCGAGGATGCCCTGGGCGAGATCGCCCCCATCCGTCGCGCCTCATTGCGCTTTGGCAAGTATTCTTCGCGCTACAACGAAGTTCTCGCGGGGCGCGCCACCAATATCTTCGACTGCAATATGGCATCGGGTTCCCTCATGGACATTGGCGTCTACGCCGTCGAGCCCATGGTCGAGATTTTCGGCATGCCCTCCGGCCTTACGAGCATGACTACTCTGCTCGACCCCACCACGCGACAGCTCACGCACGGCCCCATCGATGGCTGCGGTTCCATCCTCGCCAGCTACGGCGGTGGCCGTATCTCCGTCGAGCTCGCGCACTCCAAAATTACGAATGACCTGCTGCCCTCGCAGATCGAAGGCGAGCGTGGCACTATCCAGATTGACCATCTGTCCACGCCCCGCAACGTCCGCATCGACTATCGCGGCGACGTCGTACGCGGCTCGGCGACCGAGGCACCGCGCGAACAGGGCGACAACGGCCGCGTGCTCGACCTGCCCAAATCGAGCAACACTATGGAATACGAACTCACAGACTTTATCACCGCTATCGACGGCGTTCATCACGTTAAAGATGAGATTTGGGAAACACCGGCTGGGCGCCATGAGCTTGGCCACTATCGCGATGTCACGCTTGTCTCACTGCGCATCATGGATGCCGTGCGTCAGCAGGCCGGCATTACCTTCCCCGCCGATTCAGTCAAGCAGGCCTAGCGATGGGCTTTTTTGACAAGTTCTTCTCCGGCGGCAGTCGAGAGCCTCAAAAACCATCAAACGTTGAGCTCGAGCTGCGCCGCAGGCTTACTGTGCTCGCAAGCGACGAGGCCACTCAAGACACCCCCCTGCGCTACTTCCTGCGCTGGGCGGGGCAAGTCCAGGGCGTTGGTTTTCGCTTTACCAACACCAACCTCGCGCAGGCACGCGCACTCACCGGCTGGGTGTGTAACATGGAAGACGGTTCGGTCGAAATGGAGGTACAAGGCGCGCCCGCGGATATCCTGTCTCACCTCGAAGCGCTCCATGCCTCCTATGAGCGCATGGGAACGCGCTTTCGCCTCGTAGACGCCCAAGTCCGAGCCCCACTTGCCAATGAAGACGGTTTCAGTCCTCATTATTAGTATTGTGTGCTAAATACGGTATCATTTACCTACGACCGTTGATAGAAAAGAGGCGAGGCGCATGGCGATGCAAAGAAGAAACACCAAGCAGCGGAAGCTGGTTCTTGATGCCGTGCGCCAAAGCTACAACCATCCCACCGCCGATGAGATCTACAACGCCGTGCGCGAACAGGACGACAGAATCAGCCGCGGTACGGTCTACCGCAACCTCAATCTCTTGGCCGACGCCGGCGAGATTCTCTCCATCAAGACGCCGGGCGGCAGCCGCTTCGATCGCACGATCGAGCCGCATGCGCATATCATCTGCACCTCATGCAGCCGCGTCATCGACGTACCGCTCCCCTTCGATGCCCAGCTCGACGCCAAAGCGTCCGAGCAAATCGGCTGGCACGTCACGTCGCACTACACCATCTTCGAGGGTCTCTGCCCCGACTGCCGGTAGATGTTTGGGACATGCCTACTCGGCGAGCAGGCGACGCAGCTCTTCTTCGACCGTGCGCACGTAACGGACGCGGTCGTTGATGCCGCGCATGGTGGGGTTGCAGTTCTCCATCAGATAGGGATGGCCCACGACGTTGAGCATGTCGCGATCGTTTTCGTTATCGCCAAACGCCATCATCTCATCGGGCGAAATACCCAAGGCACGACCGTAATCGGCAAGCGCGGAACCCTTACCCGAATCAAAGCCGATAAAGTCGGTCCATTCGGTTCCCGACGTCATCACATCGACCCGGTCGCTAAAGCGACGCACAAAATACTCCAGCGCCGCCGGCTGCTCTGTCTCGGGCGTTTGAAACGCAATCTTAATGACATCCTCGTCAATGTCCTCGGGACGGTCGACCACCGCCACATCGCAATGGACCTCGTAACGCAAATGGTCGACGAACGCATCGTTGCCGCTTATGGTGTAGAGGTGCCCCTCGCAGGAAAGGGTTACATCGGCATGGGGGTAGGCGACTACGGCATTCGCGATATCCATCGCCAGGTCACGCCCCATAGAGCGCTTGACAACGGCACGCCCCTCGCTCATGACCAGGGCGCCGTTTTCGCACACATAGACAAGCTCGTCTGCCACCGGGGCAAACTGGTAGCGCAAACTCGCATATTGACGGCCACTCGCCGGCATAAACACAATGCCGCGACGGTGCAGCTCGTCGATGAGCTCAAATGCCTCGGGGCGTGGCTCGCGCTCCCCCGGATGCAGCAACGTGCCATCCAAATCGCAGGCGATCAGCTTGATTCCCTCAAGACCCATATGTTCCCCCAAAGCATCCCATCAACAGCAAGACGGACTTTGAATAGTTGCCTCTCAAAGTCCGTCTTACGCATACGCACGTTAGCCGCGCGCCTTCTTTACGATCGTAAAGTCTGGAGCCATACTCACAACAACATCCGCCGTGCTCGATGCAAAGCGTCGACTGGCATCGAGCTCGCGTGTGACCACCGAGAGCCGAACGCCCTCGATGCCCCGGAGCATGCGACCCAAAACCGGTTGCACCGGCGTATACATGCGCACGGTATGCTCGTCCGAGTCACCCCGGAAGAGCGGCGCGTGCATATTGCCGATCTCCCAGCACGCATGCGCGAGCGCAATCGGATCCATGCGGTCGACTTCGACCAAATAGACCTCGGCACTGCGCAGGCGCACGACAACCACTACGGGCACCGTGCCCGTGCGGTCGATAGCGAGCACGTCGCCGTCGGCAAGGCGTTCGCCATCAGCGGCATCCAGCCGGACATTCACCGTGCGCCCCAGCTCCGTCACGCCCACAAACGTGCGCGTATCAGCCTGGTCCCAATCGAGTAGCAGCTCGTCAACCTCAAAAATGCCACCCATCTCCCGACGAAGCAGGAGTTCATAGGACGGGTCGTTGAGATTTCCCAAGCGCTCCGTAGCTACCAGGTCCCCGGACATCAACTAGTCCTCGACCTCGACGAGCTCGATATCAAAGTTGAGATCCTTGCCGGCGAGCTCGTGATTGGCGTCAAGCGTCACGGCCTCGGGCGTCACGTCGATGACGACGGCGGGGACAGGCATGCCGCTCGGCGTGGACAGGAAGAGCTTCATGCCCTTCTCGATCTGCTCGATGTTGGGAACCTGCTCGGCCGGGAAGGTGATAACCATCTCGGGATTGTGCTCACCGTAGGCATCGGCCGCAGGAATGTGTACGGACTTCTTCTCGCCCACCTGCATATCGATAACGGCGGCGTCGAAGCCCTTGATCATCTGACCGGCACCGCAGGTGAACTCCAGCGGCTCGCCGCGATCGTAGGAGCTATCGAACTGCGTGCCGTCGTCGAGCGTGCCACGATAATGGGTCTTGACCTTCTTGCCCTGGTTGGACATGGTAACCTCCGTAATAAGGGCGGCGCACAACGCGGGCCGCCGTGAACATATGGCGCTAACTATACCCTAGTCATACAATTCAAAGACAGTTTGCAAAGAAACGCTGCAACCGGAGGAACCATGGCATATCCCGTATTTGACTTACATTGCGACACTGCCGACCGCATCGGCTGGACCACGCTCGATCTCGACCTGCGCTTTACCGCGGGCACCGACGGCTATTTCCCCGGCGACGAGACGCATCCGCAGGATTTCGACCTTATCGAGGGCAACGCCTGCGCCATCTCGCTCGCAAAGATCGGCAACACGCCGTGGGCACAGTGCTTCGCCACGTTTGTCCCCGACGAGATTCCCACCGCCCACGCCGCGCGCTTCCAGGCGCAAATCATGGCGCATATGAGCGGCCAGGCCATGCTCAACCACGACCGCATGGTCAATGTGCGCAGCGCCGCAGACATTCGCCCCGCGCTCAAAGACGGCAAGGTCGCCTGCATCCACACCATCGAAAACGCCACGTTCTTTGCCGAGGACCCCGCGCTGATCGAGGTACTCAAGAGCCTGGGCGTACTCATGTCATCGCTCAGCTGGAACGCGCAGGGACCGCTCGCGAGCGGCCACGACACCCACGCCGGCCTCACCGCCGCTGGCATCGAGGCGCTTACGCAGATGGAGCACGCCGGCATGGTGCTCGACGTCTCCCACCTCAACGATGAGTGCTTTGACGAGGTTGTCGCCCACGCCACGCGCCCCTTCGTCGCCAGCCACTCCAACTCCCGTGCGGTTTGCGGCGTCAAACGCAACCTCACCGACGACCAGTTCCGCACCATTCGCGACATGGGCGGCATCGTCGGCCTCAACTACTGCAGCGAGTTCCTTTCCAACGACGCAACCGACAAGACCGCCGCAGACGTCACCTTCGACCAGCTGGCGGCACATATCGAGCATTGGCTCGACCTGGGCGGCGAAAATGTCATCGCGCTCGGCGGCGACTGGGACGGCGCCACGGTACCCGCTTTCCTCTCCGATGCCAGCATGATGCCCGAGTTCCAGAACATGCTCTCCAAGCACTTTGGCAAGACCGTGATGCAAAAGCTCTGCAGCGACAACGCGCTTGCCTTCTTTGAGCGTTATTAATTTCACATCCCTTGAGCGGGCCGGCATGTCAAGCGATCGACATGCCGGCCCATCCCCAATCTGAAGGATCACTTTTGACGCAGCAGTTTACGATTTCCGTATCCCGACCGGATGGGACGCCCATCCCCGTCGTCGTTACCAAAAAGCGCGTCAAAAACTTCAACCTACGCGTCACATCAAGCGGTGAGGTCCACGCCAGCGCACCGCTCGGCGCCAGCCGCGAGCGTATCGAAGCGTTTGTGAAGCGCAACAGCGCCTGGATTATCGGCAGACTTGCCCAGCGCGAGCAACGTCAGGCGACGGCGAGAGAGCCGCTCAGTCCCTCGTCCATCATTGCACTTTGGGGCAAGCCCATCACGGTACAGGATGCGCTCGATCACAACTTTGCATCACCCGCACCGCGACCCAAGCAGGCTACCTTCGCAAGTTTTATGGGTACCGATGAATCGGACGAAGGCCCGCAGGCAAAGCGGCACGCAATCCTCGACGGCCTAACGTCCGATGAGCTCCAAGCCCACATCGACCAGCTCTATACGTCCGAAGTCACATCGGCGCTACGCGATATGGTGCACGCATACGAAATCGCAATGGGTGTCGCCGTTTCCCGCGTTTCCGTACGCAGCATGAAAACGCGTTGGGGCTCCTGCACGCCCAAATCCGGCGCCGTTCGCATCGCACGAGAACTTGCCGCCTACCCCGTCGAATGCCTCGACATGGTTGTCGCCCACGAGCTCGTCCACTTGCTCGAGCCAAGCCACAATCAGCGGTTCCACGCCCTCCTCGACACGTACTGCCCCAACAACAGAGCTCTGTCGCAGCGGCTCAAAAAACCGCCCATAGAGACGTATTAGAACCGGTTAGCGCACGCGCTCGATCTCGACGCCGCAGCTTGCCAGGGGAAGACCGACGGGCGCCCAAGGCTTATCGAGCTTAACACGCACGCCAAGCAGCAAGGGGTAACGACGTAGTAGCATCGAGGCCACACCCTCGGCCGCGGCCTCGATGAGCTTAAACGTATGCTCGCGCAGATAGCCGTCGACATCGTGGCACACCGAGCCGTAATCAATCGAGGCATCCAGGTTATCGTGCTCCCCTGCCGCGCGCAGGTCGGCATAGAGCACCAAGGACACGACAAACTTCTGCCCCAGGGCGTTCTCCTCGGGATACACGCCGTGGTTGGCAAAGACCTCGAGACCGTCGATAGTAATGCGGTCGGCATGGCGCAGGTCGTCATAGCTCACATGAGGCACTGCCGTTGCGGTGGAAATCTCGCCCCTGCCACGACGGGCGAGCTCGGCGCCCTCGGTCTTGGTTGCATTCTCAGGTAGCTTTTTGTTAGTCATCGCGATCGTCTCCTTCGTTCAGAACCCCGACCGCGCATACCGACTACACGCGAATCGACAGGTTCTTTTTATCATCGCTCCAGTTGCAGGCATTGCGCGCAGGGCATGCAAAGCAGGCGCGCGACGCTTTGTCGGCTGCATAAAGCAGACGCTCAAGCGGCTGGCTGTTCACGCGCAGCTTTCGATGACCCAGAATGGCCGTCTTAATGGCTGCGGCATCTGCCGGCTCAAACGCCACGTCTTCGGGCATGCCGCCGAGAATCGCATCAGCGACGCGTTCGCTTGCAACATCATGGGATATACCCGATTCATACTGTTCATCTTTGCCGATATCGTGAAGAAGTGCCGTGGCATAGATGACCTCGCGGTCAAATTCGAGTTGCTCCTCAAGATTCTTGATCCACATAATGCGCGCGACATCCAGCAGATGGTCAATACCGTGGCGGCAAAAGATGCGCCCCGATTCCAACTGCGCAATGTTGCCCAGATGCCGCCGGAACAGCCCGTTGGCACAGATGTAGTCAATGCGAGGCATGGCACCAAAGGGGGTCAGGCCCGAAGCCATAAAGCCACGACGCGGCGTTCCCTCATCGGTCTTCGATGCAAAGTCGTTGACGACCCTCATGGTTAGCGGCCCAGCATCCTAAAGAATCGCTCCTCGAGCGACGGATCAGTCTCAAAGACACCGCGACGAGCAAGCGTTACGGTCTTGGCGCCGGGCTTTTGCACGCCGCGCATGGTCATGCACATATGCTCAGCTTCCATCATCACAATCGCTCCTTGGGGAGCAAGATATTCCATGAGGGCATCAGCAACCTGTGCACACAGCTTCTCCTGCAGCTGCAGGCGACGGGCATAGACCTCAACCGTGCGAGCGAGCTTAGAGAGTCCGGCAACGCGACCGTTAGGGATATAGCCGATCGCAGCCTTGCCGTAAAACGGCAGCAGATGGTGTTCGCACAGCGAGTAAAACGTAATGTCGCGCTCGACAACCAAATCGTTCGAAGCGACGGCAAAGGTTTTGGACAGGTGCTCCTCGGCGCTCTGGTCCATGCCGCCGGCAATCTCACCATACATGCGGGCGACGCGCGCCGGCGTCTCCAGCAGGCCCTCACGAGTTGGGTCCTCGCCCATGCCCTCAAGCAACAGCCTTATGGCGGCCTCGACTTTTTCCTGATTGACCATCTGGGCCTCACTTTTCCGATTTTGCGTTCGCGCTATGGTACCACGCCCTCCGACATCGGCCGCAAGCTACATAGTATGGGTCGAATAGACCGGATCGTCCCGCCAAAGCTCCACAGCGTCGCAAAGCGCAACGCCCTCGCGCGCAGCACGGGCGCGCGTGGCGTTCATATCAATCACGCGCTGATTGCTCGAGCCCCTAAAGCGCAACGAGATATCGTACAGATCCTGAACGAACGGGCCGTCCACCAACATGTCGAGGCAGGCGAGAATGCGGTCCGTCACCTCGGTATGATGACGACCGCCCGGCATAAGTTCCTCAAGCACGTCGCCGGTAAAGCACCAAATGGTCTTCCCCGACTCCACAGGATAGGCAGCACGCACGCGTTCGATAAATTCAACGAGACCCGCCTGATTCTCGGGCTCCATCGGCTCCCCGCCCAGAATCGTCAGTCCATCAATAAAGGGATGGTCGAGACTCTCGATAATCTTATCCTCGACGGCGCGATCGAATGGCTCGCCCGCGGCAAAGTCCCACGCGACGGAGTTAAAGCAGTTCTTGCACCCACGACGGCACCCACTCACAAACAGAGAAGTACGAACACCTTCCCCATCAGCAATGTCGAAATACTTAATGTTCGCGTAGTTCATAGGTAACCTTCCTGGGGGTCTGGAGCATATAATCCCGGGCTGGAACAATATCGGCGTGAGGGCGTCGTTTCGGCGGGGGGGGCGATATGCTGCAGACCCCGCGGGGGGGCGAGTCGGG
>USBA01000041.1 GCA_900552735.1 uncultured Collinsella sp.
CGGCTTGGCGTCGTTGGTCACGCCAGCGACCTCGCCGGACTCGGTCACGGTGTAGGTAAAGGTGTGCTCGCGCTTCTCGGGCTTCTCGCCCAGAGCCTTGTTAAGGTCGTCGAGCGTAAAGGTGATCTTGCCAAAGTCGACCTTGCCCTTGGCATCATTGGTCACACTCGCGTTCGCGGGCATGGGTGTGCCCTCTTCACCGGTCACGGTAAAGGTGAACTTGCCGGCAATGTCAGCCGGGGTCAAGCCATCAGGAACCTGCAGGTTCTTGATGCCCGTAAGCGATGCCTCGGCAGCATTCGTGGTGTAGGCGTTCTTGAACTCGATGCTCTTGACGTCCTTCAGCTCGTGCGTGGCAACCAGCTGGCCCTTGCCGTTATCGGCGATGGTCGTCACGATGGTGTAGGCCGCGTCATCGTAGTCAACACCGCCGGCGTTGCCCTTAACCTCATGCAGCATGTAGGTGTGCTGGCCGATCTCGGTGTACTTGATGGCACTGAACATCACCTTGCCGTTGGCGGCGTTCTTAACGGTCTCGACAGGTTTAACTTCCTTGTCAATGATTTCGAGCAGCTCAAAGCTGAACTCGTCGGCCGTAAGGTCACGCCCGGTCAGAGACTTGGTCACGGTAATCTGGTCGGTGACGCTGGACTCAACAGGATTCGTGGCGTAAACGTTCTTGAACTCGGTCTCGCCCGAGGTCACCTTCACGCCAGCGCTCAGCTCGCCCTTCTTGTCGGGCGTTACCGTCACGGTGATCTCCGCGACGTTCTTGCTGTAGGCGATGCCGTCAATCGTGGTCCCGGCATGCTTTTCACTGACCTTGTAGACGTACGTGCCAGGTTCGGTGTATTCGATCGTGCCGAAGTCGATGGCAGCCTTGCCCTGGTCCAGGTCAGCCTTGCCCTGGTCCAGGTCAGCCTTGCGCACGGTCGCAGTCCTAGCCGCAGGCATCGGAGCATTGCCCTCGGACGTCAGCCCAAACTCAAACGTGTCCGTATCCGTCCAAGCGCGGCCCTCGAGCACCTTGGTTAGACCAAAGCTGGCCTTGGTGTTCACCATTGCCGGCATCATGTCATACGCAAAGCTGATCTTGCCGTTGTCGCCCAGGTAGGAATTGACATGCGTCGCGGTCGCCTTGGCGGACACGTTATTCCACTTGGGGTTGAGAACGTCGGTCGCGGTGCCGGTGTTGTTGCCGCCCACGCTCTTCTTGGTGGTGTGGAGCTCATCGATAAAGGCCAGGCGCGCGGTTCCCACGCTAAACGACAGGTTTCCGTCCTTGTCGGCAACTATAGCGCCGTCAAACTTGGCAGCGTCGCCACCGATGAACTCGATGACGGCGGTGGTGGGCTTGGCCTCGCCGTTCTTGCCCTGCTCCTCAAACTCATCCTTGTAGTAATAGGTGCCTTTCTCTGCCAGTGAATTCTTTGCGGGCTGTGTGCAGTCCTTGTCCGTGTAAATGGGAGTCTGCTTCTGGAAGTAGTAGTAGCGGTTGGTGTCGGCCGGCTCAAAGGTCGCAACCGTATCGCCCAACGCACCACCGCTCCACTTGTTCGCGTAGAAGCTCACGGTCTTGGTGCCGTTGGCAACAGCCGTATTGCTCTCGATGTAATCCTTGAGCCCCGTTACCTTCTCGGGCGTAAACAGGTTGTCGAGTGCGACCTTCTTCACGCTCGAGGCATACTTCACCTGGATGGGCTTAACGGTATCGACCGAAAGCTTGCCGTCTACGGTCTTAAAGTGACTCAGCGGAATCAACGACGCGGGAATGTTGACCGTTACGATATCGCCCTTCTGGGGATTGTCGTCGCCGGCACGCTGCGCGGTAATGAGCAGGTCTTTTGCCTTGCCATCGAACTCGTACGTATCGGTCTTGGTTTCTTTGTTGACCGTCTTGCTCGGATTGGTAAACGGCGTGCCGTTGATGACGACCTCGGTGAAGCTGTCGACCTGCATAAAGTCGCCCAGCTCGTCGGTAAACGTGATGTAGCCGGACTTGGTCTCGTCGTAGCCCTTATGGATTTCGGTCGGATAAGGCGCCTCCGATGTGATGGCCTGCGAGATGTCGTCGAAAACCTTCTTGAGCTCTTCAGCATTGGTCGCCGACTTGTAGTAGTCGGAATTTTCCGAGCGTGTGCCAAGCTCGTCGCTCGCATACGACGTGGCATCGGGATAATTACTCGACACGGCGTGCATAAACTTGTTGACGTCGCTTGTCCCCTTTTTCGAGGGATCGGCAACGGGGTCCGCTCCACTAAAGATGCCGATGGTATAAACGGTGGCCTTGCCATCCTTCATCTTCTTGGCAGCCGTCACGGCAGCATCGGCGACGTCAGAATCAAACTCGCTGTAGCTCGTTGGCTTGCCGTCGGTAAAGAACACAACGATCTTCTTGGCATCTGCGCGACCAGAAGTGATATCCCCGGCCAGTTCCAGACCATTGTCGGCACGCGTGGCACCGCTTGGCTTGATTCCAGCAACTGTATCCTCAAGAACTTTCACGTTGCCGCCAGAGCAATCGGTCAAACCCTTCATTACCTGCGAGTGGTTGTACTTGTATTGGCCTTGATAGTACGTGTCATTGCCGACCTTATCAGTCTTATCACCCGCAAACTTAACAATGGCAACCCCATGCTGTCTATCAACGCCCTCGATAGCCTCGTTTTGTTTGGCGATGGTATTGATAAAGCTGTTCGCAGCGCTCTTCAGTGCATCGATGCGCTTGGTGGAATCTCCGCCACCCATAGGATCATCCATCGAGCCGGAGGCATCCAGCACCATCACGATGTCGAGTGGCGTGGTGACTGTCACGGTTGAATTAGACGTCGAGGACATCGCCGAAAGCGTGGTCAAAAAGTCCGACTCTTCGTTTTCCCCGGTTGCCTTGACCGTCTTATCGGTCCAGATTCGGCCGACGTTTTGAGTCGTTACTTTGTTATCGTTGTGACCGGCCGCCCAGATTTCCCAGCGTCCGCTGGTATCGGGGTCGACGACCTTTCCGGTCATTGTCGGTCCGTCCATACCGGTGCTGGACCTGGCGTTGGCCTCGGGCAGCATGGCAAATGCTGCAGCTGGCAACACCAGCACTACGGCCAGTATCACCGCCAAGAGACCCCTCGTGTACTTACTCATCGCGTCTCCCTTCTCGCAGGCTCAGACCTTGCATCAGCCTAAAGTTACGGAATGAGACACAATTTGGGCAGGTGACACACGTTCCAGATTCGGTTTTGGGCGTGAGACAAATGTCTCACCAAAGTTGAGACACGAGGGTTTTCGCAGGAAAACGGGTGCGACTCGGAGCCAACAGGTCAAAATGATCCGTTTTCCTCCGTCCCCGGGGGATCAGTTGGTAACGCTCGCCACGAAACCGGCCCATCTACTACGTTTAACCCGATACCCCTGACCATAACCGTGTTTTACGAAAAACCGCAGGCGTTCTACCTGCGGTTTTCTTTTCGCATTTTTTGCCGTGGTTGAGGGACGCCGCCCAAACGTAGTAGATAGGCCCATTTCATGGCGAACGGGCCACACGGATGTCCTCGCGAGGCCAAAATGATCCGTTTCCCTCTGTCCACGGGAGATCAAGCGCTGTTACGAATATGGTGTCATTTCAAAACTATGCCGGTTTACTACGATAAAAACGAGATTCCCGACCACGCGTGATTTTTTCGCAAAACTACAAGCCATCTACCTGCGGTTTTGATTTTGCCAAATGCGGTGTGGTTGGAGGTGGGCGATTTATCGTAGTAATCCGGCATAGTTTTGTTCGCGACGGCTCCACCGCGCATTAAGCGCGGGGCCGGTGGGGCATTTTTGCCCCACCGGCCCCTATTCCAGTTCTATCCCAGCGTTACTCCGGTTTGGTTTCTACCGTGGGAGTCTTATTCGCCGCAACTGGAGTACGAGCGGTGTCCATAGTCAGGCAGTGCTTGGGGCAGCTCTCGATGCACTCACCGCACACCACGCAGGCATACGGGTCGATCGACCACGTTCCACCCTTGCGATCGACCGCAAGCGCGCCCGCCGGGCAGCGGCGCGCGCACATGCCGCAGCAGATGCACACGCCCATGTCGTTGACGATATGTCCGCGCAGGCGCTCGGGCGCCGCGAGCTCCTCCTGCGGATAGCACACCGTTACCGGCTGCTTGACCATAGAGCCCAAGGCCGTCTTGGCAAATGTCAGCAAACTCATGCCGCGCCTACCTTTCCGTGCAGCTAATGCAGGGATCAATGGTCAGGATAATCATGGGCACGTTGGCAATGAGCACGCCCTGCAGCGCATGCGTCAGACCTGCCAGGTTTTGCGACGTCGGCGTGCGCACGCGAAAACGGTCCAGATTCTTGGTGCCGTTGCCGCGCACATAGTAATACGCCTCGCCGCGCGGCTGCTCAATCACAACCTCGCCGCGCGCGCCGTCGGCCGGCGTAAGCTTGGTGCGCCCGCCGATACCGTCGTGCGGGATCTTGTCCACAAGCTCCTTAATGATGTCCATGGCCTGCGTGACCTCGGCACAACGCACCTGGCAGCGAGCATAGCAGTCTCCATCGGTGGCAACGATGGGCTCAAACGCAGCCAGGTCCGCATAGGCACCGTCGCCAAACATGCGCACGTCGTAGTCCACGCCCGAGGCGCGACCGAACGGGCCGACCATCGAAAGCTCCAGCGCATCCTTCTTGCTGATCACGCCCACGCCATGCAAGCGCTCGCCGCAGCTGTCGTCGTCCAAAAACGTATGCACCAGGGCCTCGTAGTCGGGACGCATGGCATCGAGCGTCTGGACAATGCCTGCCAGCTCGGAGTCCTCAATGTCGTGCTTAAGGCCGCCGATCTCGTTAATCGACAGAATCACGCGGCCGCCGCAGGTACTCTCGAAGATCTTGAGGATCTGCTCGCGCAGGGTCCACGAACGATAGAACAGCGCCTCGAAGCCAAAGGCATCGGCGAGCAAGCCCAGCCACAGCAGGTGCGAGTGAATGCGCGAAAGCTCGTGCAAAATGGTGCGGATATACTGCACGCGGCCGGGCACCTCGATGTCGAGCATGCGCTCGCAGGCGTTGGCATAGCCATAGCTATGTCCCACGGCGCAGATGCCGCAGATGCGCTCGGCGATGTAGCCAAACTGGTGCATGTCGCGCTTTTCGGTGAGCTTCTCGAGTCCGCGGTGCACAAAGCCGATCTGCGGAATTGCCTCGATGACGCGGTCGTCATCGATCACCAGGTCCAGATGAAGCGGCTCGGGCAGCACCGGGTGCTGCGGGCCAAACGGAATAACGGAGCGATGTGCCATGGACCTTACGCCTCCTTTTTCTGCTTGTCGCGGGCGGCCTTGGCGGCAAGCGCCGCGCGGACCTTGGCCGCTTTCTCGGGATCCATGGCGGCGAGCTTTGCCTCCATCTCGGCGGCCTTGAGCGCGGCCTTCGCAGCAGCCTCATCGTGCTGAGTATCGGAGCCGGCAGCCGCAGCGGGCTGAGCAGCGGCGCCCGCGGCATCGCTGGCGCCCGCAGCACCCTCCCCCGCGGCCGCAGCGGCCTTCTCAGCCGCGGCCTTGCGCGCCTTGGCCTCAGCAGCAGCGCGAACCTTCATGGCCTTCTCGCGCGCGGCCTTCACCTCGGGCGTGATAACGCTCATGGGCTCGGCAGTCGAAACCTGGTAGAAAAAGCCCTTAAAGTCGATCTGCATATCGGTAATGGCAAGACCAAACAGGTCGTGGGCCTCGTTCTCAAACGGGAACACAGCCGGATAGTACGAGCTGATGGACGGGATCTCCTGGTACTGGTCGATACCCTCGACCACCAGATTCTCGAACGCATAGCTACCGTCCTGCGAGATCTGCTCCTGGGCGGCGTGGACGTTGATAAACGTATAGACCAGGCGATACGAACCGTCGTCCACGCAGCGCTCGGCGTGCATCTGCACAAAGCGCGCGCCGACGCCCTTGAGCGCCTGGACATGCGACAGGAGCTCGTCGATCCCAACGGTGGTATAGATAGCCTTTTGCATTACTCGGCCTCCTTTGCAGCGGCGGGTGTCCCAGCAGGTGCGTCGCCAGCGGCGGGCGCGTCGCCGGCCTCAGCCGCGGCCACAAACCCGTCCTCGCCCAGCTCAACGCCACCGTCCCAGGTGGCGGCGCCGCCCACGGTGAGCGGATCGCCGCCGGCGCGCATCACGGCCTCCTTCTGGTCCAGGATGCCGCACGCCTCCACGATGGCATCGATCACGGTCTCGGGGCGAATGGCGCACCCGGGCGCGTACACGTCCACGGGAATCGCGCGGTCCACGCCGCCGATCACGTTATAGGCATCGCGGAACACGCCGCCCGAGCACGCGCAGATGCCGCACGCCACCACACACTTGGGCTCGAGCATCTGGTTATAAATTTGGCGCACGACAGGCAGGTTCTGGGCATTGACCGAACCCGTCACCAAAAAGATATCCGCATGCTTGGGGTTGCCGGTGTTGACCACGCCAAAGCGCTCCGCATCGAACAGTGGCGTGAGCGAGGCCAGCACCTCGATATCGCATCCGTTGCAGCTCGAGCCGTCGTAATGAATAACCCACGGCGAGCGCGACATTTTATGATCCATGGATGCCGCCTCCTAAATAAACACGTCGACGAGGATGGGCATAAGGTTGAGCAGGCCAAACACCAGCGCCACGCCCCAGCCGAGCTTAAAGCAGCTGCGCCAGGTGCTGCGGGCAAAGGTGTTGTCGATCAGCACCTCGACAAAATACGTCGCAGCCATCACGACCAGGGCTACGACCCAGCTCACCGGGTTGTCCCAAACAAAGAACATGCCCACCCACATCAAAAACAGCACGGTCTCGCACCAGTGCATAAGGGTCATCTTGGCCAGCGTGCCGCCGCTCATCTCGGTGGCGACGCCCTGGACGATCTCCTGATGCGCGTGATGTGAGTACGAAAGGTCAAACGGCGACTTGCGCAGCTTGATGGTGAGCACCGCGAGCAGCGCGAGGAAAATGGGCGCGCTGTACACGATGATGGGGGCCGACTGCCCCGTCACGGCGATGGAATCGAAGCTATCGGTGGCAAGGTACAAGCCCACGCTCATCAGCAGAACGGCGGGCTCGTAGCTCATAACCTGCAGCAACTCACGATCGGCGCCGACCTGGGCAAACGGGCTTTGCGTCGAGGCGGACGCCAGCACCACAAAGATCGCGGCGAGCGTCACCATAAAGGCGCACAGCAGCGTGTTGGAGCCCGACACAAAGATGCCGCCGCCCACCACGGTAAAGATGAGCGCACACGCCATGTAGGTATCGTCCATGGTGTTTACGCTGGCGGGGGCCTTGCGCAGCAGCTTGGCAACGTCGTAGAAGGGCTGCAGCAAGTGCGGGCCCACGCGGCCCTGCATGCGAGCCGAAAGCTTACGGTCAAGACCGTCAATCAGGCCGCCCACAAGCGGCGCCAGCAAGGCAAACGCCACGGTACCAATAAATATGCCCACGACGCCCGAGCCTTCGAAATACTTGCCGCGCAGCACCGAGGGCGCGCTCATGGCAAGTCTCTCGGGCCCAATCCACGCGCAACACAGCAGCGCAAACAAGATAATGCTGCAGCACACGACGCTACCCGCGGGGCCAATACGCTTCTCGCCAAGGGCGTCCTCCGAGTACCAATTGCGCTTTTCGGCCTTCACCTCGCGTCCCATCGAGCCGCGGAAATGGCGGTAATTGTCGGTTCCCACACCCGAAAGATATACGTTTACGTGCGGTTTGTTGCTCACGCGGAATGAAGTCAGCAGCACCACGGCGATAAACGCCACGATAACGACCATTAGATACATGGCGTCCTTGCCGATAACGTACGGCACGCGGCCAAACACCATGGCCAAGTAAGGCGACACCAGGCCGCTCGAGATAACCGGGAACGCCACGCAGCACAGAATCAGCAGCGCGGCGATGGTGTTGAGCGCCATCCATTCGGTCTTATGGACATTGACCTCAACGTTTTGAGCCGTGGGGTCGACGCCCGAAAGCTTGGCAAGCCACTTGCCCCAGAAGTAAAACGTCGCGGCCGAGCCAAAGGCCAGCACCATGATCATGAGCACGTTGCCGGTCTGCGCAAACGCCACCAGGGCGCCCCACTTGGACACGAGCATGCCAAACGGCGCCACAAACATGCCCATGATGCCCAGCATCATCAGACGCGTCAGGTGCGGCATGCGGCTGAACATACCGTCCATGTCCTCGATGTTGCGGCTGCCGATATGATGCTCGGCCGTGCCCACGCACAGGAACAGCAGCGACTTTGCCACTGTGTGGAACAGGATCAGGAAGATGGCCGCCCACACGGCCTCGGGTGCGCCGACACCCAAGCAGGCACTGATAAGACCCAGGTTGGAAATGGTGGAGTACGCGAGCACGCGTTTGGCGTTGCTCTGCGAGATGGCCATGAGGGCAGCGAGCAAAAACGTGATGGCACCCACACTCGTGACCATAAAGCCGGTCACGGGATAGATGGCATAGAGCGGGCTCAGCTTGACCATCAGGAACACGCCGGCTTTGACCATGGTTGACGAGTGCAGCAGGGCGCTCGTGGGAGTGGGTGCAACCATAGCACCGAGCAGCCAGGTATGGAACGGCATCTGCGCGGCCTTGGTAAGGGCGGCGAGCGACAGCAGAACGACCGGCATCACCAGCAGCGCGGACTGCGCGGTACCGGCGCCGGAAAGCTCGATCATGCCCGAGATGGTCAGCGGCATGCCGTTAACGTGCAGGTACATGAGTCCGGCCAAAAACGCGATACCGCCCAGCATGTTGAGGATGATCTGGGTAAAGGCGTTCTTGATGGCCTCGGGCGTGCGCGTGTAGCCAATCATAAGGAACGAGCACACGGTGGTGATTTCCCAGCCGCAGAACAGCCACTCGAGGTTGTCGCTCGTCACGATGACGAACATGGCTGAGAGGAACAGGAACATAAGCGCCAGGAACTGCGGGCGACGGTCGGGCGCGGTCTGCCCGCGCAGCGCAGCCTCGTGCTCGTCGTGGGCCTGGAAGTCCTTCATGTATCCCAGGGCATACACGCAGATCAGGCTGCCGACAATGCCGACAGCGAGGACCATGATTACGCTCATATAGTCCAGGTAGAGCGGGGTTGCGGTGACGGCTTCGGTCGCGGGCAGCGTCATGGCTGCAAAGGCGAGCGAGCCCACCAACTGGACTACGCCGAGCACCGTGGTGAGCGCGTTCCTATATTTGTACGCGTTGTACAGGATGACGGCGCACAGGATGACATCGATGGCGGAGCTGATGATCGAGAGCACATGCGAGGCTCCGGGGGCGACCTCAAAGCTCTGCGGGCCCGTGCCAAAAAACATGACGGCGACTACAACTGTCACCGCCATAATGATGCCGGAACCTATGAGCCCCACCGCATCGCGGGCGCGGTCACCGCGCGCGAACAGCATACCCAGCGCCGGTACCAGCGGAAACAGGGTAAGGAAATACAGTAGCGTCATACCATCACTCCCCCATGCAAAAACGCTGCAATTGTTTAACGTTATAGCTCAATTGAGGAGTAGCAGCAGCGGGTTTTCGGTCAACTGGGGAGTTTTAGGCGTACGGGGTAAGGAGTCTGTCCGCATTGGAGTAGAGGGGTGACGCTCCCTTACCGCAGCGGCAGGCGCGCGGGCCACTGTGCGCGGTTTATTGGCCACGTTGGAAGATGTCCCGATAGGCTCGCGGCAGTCCGAAAAGTTGGCGCGGCAAGAAAAATGCGCCCCTGTGGGCGCACCATCCCGTTCGCTATTCCGCCTTTTTAACGCGCGGCTTGCGGCCGCGCGGCTTATCGACCAGCGCGGACTCACCGCTCTCGCGATACTGGCGGCACCAAGCCTTGACTGAAGACTCGCTGGGAATCTTGTGCTTGATCATTGCCTCGCGAACCGTCAGGCCGTTTTCCAAACGGTCCTTAACCACGGCGAGCTTTACGTCGTACGAATAGGTGTGATGACGAGCGCCCGCATTGAGCACGGCGTCGGCACCGCCCACGGCATATGCGCGGGCCCACTGACGAGCCGTGGCCTGGGGAATGCCAAGCTTTGCAGCGAGGGCGCGGTGACCGACCCCCTCTTGGAGGATCTCGACGGCGCGCTGCCTAACCTCGGGCGCATGCGTGCGGGTCCTAGTTGCTTCCGACATACCTGCCACTTCTTAGCCTTAACCGTTAATCTGCTTTCTTACGTGCTTGTTAGATAGTAGCATTTTGCTGTTCCCGCGTAACAGTTAATTGAAAATCGCAACGGCGGCATCTGGGTATTTGCCATTCATTTGCAACAGTTCTTTAGGTTTTATTTACGCAGCTAGTTGGCTCGCGGCTCATTGACGGTGTTTTACCAACCAGATTGGTATCTTTTTGTTTGGCTGGTATGGTTTGTGCAATTATTAACCCCTCGTCAGTCCGCACCTAACATGTCAGCTTTCCACTTGCTTCCCAACTTTCCACTTAACTTTCCAGCTTTCCACCTTAAGTGGTAAGTTAAGTGGAAAGCTGGAAAGAAGTTGGGAGACCGAAGCATGGGCGACGGACAGCCCTACTTCGCGAGTCGATACCGTTGTCGCGGGCTGCGCGGAGGCTCCATCGCCTCAATCTTGCCCGCACCAATCAAGCCTTTTATGTGGTTGGAAACGGCGCTCCTGCTCAAACCCGAAGCGTCGGTGAGCTCCTTGGTCGAGGCCGAAGAATGTGTTGCCAGGTAATCCAAGATTGCCTCGTCCACATGCCCCACAGACGTCACCTGTTCCGCCCGCATTATCTTTCGCTTATCGAACGTCAACGAAAAAGAAACTGTCGAGTTCTTTGGTTCGGGCGGCAACATGTTTGCCCGCTCGAGCTGCTCGCCTATCTCCTGATAACCAGTGCCGCGATTTTCGACCACGTAGCCACCGTCTGGGTACGGCGTGGTCTCGAGGATATTTGAAAGGAACTGGTTTCTGGATGACGAAACCCCAGAAACTCCCAGCGAATCGATCGTTACGTCGCCGTACAGCCCGCCGGGATTGAGAATCTCGACGCGGTCGATATACAAGTTGACCTGCACTTGTGAGCCGCGCGCGGCGGAAGAGTAGTCGCGGTGCATGAGCGCGTTCGCCACCGCCTCGCGCAGCGCCACGGGCGGATAATCGGGCACATCTTTCCGGAACGCGCCCTCGATAACCGCTGCGTTTCGGGTGTTTCTCGCAACGGCGGCAAGCACGTCCTCAATCATGAAAGGGATCGGACCCAAAATGGTCTGAGAATCCACAAAACGCTTGTTATCACTTACTCGCTGCGTTTTTGTGGTCCCGGGGTACGCCGTAAAGGTCACATTGAGACGTGGGAAGAACTTTTGCGGAAACCGTCCCATCGCGACAATTGCAGCAAGCGTCGGCACGATTGCGTCGTCCACCCTTTTGGTCACATGCAGGTCAAGGAGAATCTCATCGTCGCTTCTGGTGCCCAAAAGCCTAGGGTGTAGCTCGCGCTGGCGTTTTATAAACCCTTGCAAAAGATCGGCGTCAAGGTCATCGAGCGTGGCGCCTTCGACCGGCTCGTCGTCGTATGTAGGCTGAACATGCTCCTCCATAAAGCGATCGATTTCGTAGGGAGTCATGCGCCGGTCGCCGTCGCCCGTACGGATAAAGGACGAATCGTACATTCCGCGTGCCGCAATATAGCAGGGTTTATCGCGTGGATGCATTTCTTTGATGCGCGCGCAAAGCACCAGCTTACCCTCGAAGGGGAGCACTTGGATATCCGGCCTCACAACGGGCGCCAGCTTTTCACATGCAGAAGAGAGGGCGTCTTGCATCTTGCGGGCATCAAAACCCTCGACGGGCATAAACCCGTTCTTTTCAGAAATGCCGAGGATGATAAAGCCGCCCTGCGCGTTGGAAAATGCCGAAAGCGTCTCGACGATGCTTTTGGGGAGCGCGCCCTTGGCTTCTTTTACTTCGTACTGCTGGGTGTCGTTTCCTATTGCCCGCAGATGATGGATAACCTGCGCCAACCACTCCTCATTCATGCCGAACCTCCCAACTTTCCAACTTTCCACCTAACTTACCAGCTTTCCACTTAACTTTCCAGCTTTCCACTTAACTTTCCAGCTTTCCACCTTGAGTGGTAAGTTAAGTGGAAAGCTGGAAAGTTGGTGGAGAGCTGGGGCAGCAGTAGGCCAAGCGAACAATCAAAACCACCCCTAAAAGGGGTGGTTTGCTCTTAGGGTATAACCCTTGGATTTCCGG